>JACQZD010000220.1 GCA_016207865.1 Nitrospirota bacterium | reverse complement strand
TCTGACGCCGGTATGTACCGGAAAGTCTCTTCCTTGCCCCTGTAATTTATAAGGATGCGGCCGCTTAAATCGGTGGGGATAAGACGGCTGCCGAGTTTTATCCCTGAACCGCCGTAAAGGACCATGTCTTTCATGCCGAAACCGAGCGCAGTTCTTACAATTTGAAGGGGAAAACTTGGATAGCAGTCATCTCCGAAATTTACATACATAAATTCCCACCTCAGCACTGCATCCATGTCAGGATGCGTATAGACATGCCCGAGGGAGGTCACTTTTGAGAATTCTTCAATCGGAGGGATGACGCTTTCAGGCTTAACCGCCCATTTTTTCCACTGGATTCCCTCCTGACTTTTTACCTCCATAAATGCAGAGTCCCAGAGGAAATCCGGCACTTCCTTCGGCGTTTCGGAGACCATTTGGTCCTGGGTTGTGATGAATGCCGAAGCCAGAACTACATTCCCTGCCTTTTTGAAAACATCTGCAAGTTTATCATCTGTTTTTTTGTTTTCCCTCTCGCTGAACATTATGTCAATTCCTATTGCATTGGGTTTGCCTTCAGAGATTTTATTGACAAGATCAGCCATGACATCCCTGCTCCAGGGCCATCTGCCGATTTCCTTAATGCTCTTTTCGTCAATAGTGACGATGATAACATCTTCGGGAGGCAGTTCATTTTTGATGAAATTCCGGATACGCAGTCTCAGGTCATAGGTTTTGCTCTCAATCTGTTCGCGGATTATGGTGGAGTCGAAAAGATGCAGGGAGGCGAATAAAGCCGTTGAGATTAATGCGAAGAGGTAAAAAAACAGTTTGCTCTTCATGGCTAAAATTATACAGGTTTATTCTGTTGCATAAAACAGCGTCCCGCTTATTAGGCGGGCTGATTTTCTAAGCACCGTCAATGAAGGTCTGGATGTTGTTGATGATATCATCCGGAGAGTAAGGGAACCAGTTGACATCCATTATAATCACAAGACGCCCGGCATTTCCCGTAAGGTCCGAGCTGTTCCACACTGCGCCGACAGGCACATTCCCCGCGCCTGTTACAAGGATATTGGAATCAGGAAGCGACCCAAGACCGCCCATTCCGCCGGGCGCGATCGGGCTAAAAGCTGTAATTGTATTCGGATTTGTTGTGATGCTGCCTAAGGCGCTTGAATTAAACAGATATGAGCCGGATATATCGCCTAAACCGCCGACTGTGATTCCCCCGCCGGTAACAACAGAGTTGATTAGTGTCTGCACAGAGGCATTTAAAGATTCACAGCAAGGCCTTTCCCCTGTAAGGTATAAGCCGCCCCCTGTGGCAAGAAAATCCGATAATTGACTTTGTTCACCGGATGTAAGCGCCGTGTAAGCTGCGACGTGCCAGATAGTGCCGTATGAGCTAAGGTCTTCCGGCAGTGATGAAACATTTGTGACAGTATATCCAAGATTTGTGAGACTTGTTGCAAGTATGTCTCTTGAACCGGTGTAATCACCGAAAACCAAGACAGCAGTATTTGAATTTAAATTTGGATTTGAGGAGGTTGCGGCGAGTGCAATGGAGAGCGTTACCTGCGAGCCGTTTAAATTTGCAGTTGTGGAGCCGTTGTATATTACGGTTCCGGATGAATTAAGCGCCTCAACGAGAAAAGTCCTGTTATTGCCGTTTGGCACGTCAAAGGACTTTGATATGCTTGACAGTCCTGATACAGATATAGTCTCTGTGATTGTTGACATGTCAGAGGCTGAGATTGTGAATCTGATGCTTGCCACAGTGGAGGGTATTGCTGATGAGGTCCGGAGCCCCCTGGCTGAAGATGCGCTGCTTGAACTGCCGACATTTACAGTTACGTTTGAACTGCCTGAGGAGCCTGAGCCGGAGCCTGAACCTGCGCCGCCACCGCCTCCGCAGTTGTTAAATGTTATTGCAAGCAGGATAATTGCAAATATGGCTGTTAATCTTTTCACAAAAAACCTCTTGTATTCCTATGGGAAATTTACATTAATATTTACAGGTGTTGTTGTCGCAGGCTGAAGCTCTATCGGATTACTGATTACTGTAGTAGGCGGAGGCTCCACCGGTGTTATGAGCGCAGGGCCTGCCTCTATCTGAGCCGGGTCGGGGATTGAGATTTCATGATACCCTGAGTCTGTGTCCTTCCTCAGCCTTTCCACGTCTGCTGGAGGCGCAGTTACAGCAGGGGCCGGCGTCTCGCTCTGAACTACGGTAGTAGTCATTCCGGGTGTGAGCATTACACTGCCTCCTATGCTTGGGTCTGAGCTTACAACATTTACCGTCCCTTCAAGACAGATGATGGTAGTAAACTGCCTTCCGTCCCGTATCCCTGTTTCAAAAAGTATTACAGTCCCTCTTGCCGCGGCTACTGCCGAAGGCGTGTGAACCTCAAAGCCGCCCCGGCCCACTACCGAGCGCATCTTGCCGTCTATGAGATTAAAAACAGATTTGCCTTCCTGGTCCTTGCCGGATACAAATTCTTTTATGACTATCCTGGACTTCTCGCCCATTGTAAGAACGCTGTCATCTATGAACAGCATCTTGGCCCTGGAGCCTTCAAGCGTTAGAACAGTATCGTTTAACAGTATGCTGTCTTTCAGTTTTGCGTCTGCCTGCTTCCTGTCTCTTTCAATGACGGCCTTATTCCTGATGGCAACTACTGTGCCTATGCCTTCAACTGCAAAGGCTTGGGCAGAGGTTCCGATTGTCAGAAG
>JACQZD010000055.1 GCA_016207865.1 Nitrospirota bacterium | reverse complement strand
CCGGCACCCTTCCCGTTGTATTTTTAGGTTATTATTTGAGGGTTATATATCTCCCTGACCCAAAGGCATTTAAATTATTTGTCGGCTGTGTCCTCTGTTATATAGGCATCAGGCTTTTTTACGAACTTCTCGGCATGGCAAAGCCAAAGGCTGATAATGCAAAATCCATAGATGAGAGATTTAGGGCAAAGTCAGAGGAGATAAAAAAAGAGCGGAATTCAAAAATAGCGGCAGGGCTTCCTACGGAAGCTGTTGTTAAAACTATATCGGCATCGCTTAAAAAAGTGGAATATGAGTTCTGGGGCGAGAGGTTTTCTTTTAATACCATCAGTATGTTTTGCCTTTCCTTGCTTGTCGGCATCATAGGCGGAGCATACGGAATCGGCGGCGGAGCCATTATTGCGCCTTTCTGCATAAGTATTTTGCACCTTCCTGTTTATACAATCGCAGGAGCAACGCTGATGGGAACATTCATAACATCAATCGCCGGAGCGGTATTTTTTAGTTTTATCAATATCCCCAAAGGCGTTTCAGCCATACCTGACTGGCCTCTGGGAATTTTATTCGGCCTCGGAGGTTTTGCAGGCATGTATCTCGGGGCCAGATGCCAGAAGTTTGTCCCGCAGAAAATTATTAAATTAATTCTTGGTACAGTTATTTTGTTTTTGGCTGTAAAATATATTTATCAATATTTCTAAAGGAGCGGATTATCAAAAATGGCAACTGATGAAACCCGGATGTATAAGACATTCATTATCTCTATTGTCATGGTTATCGCTCTGATTCTATCAGGGATGTTTTTTGCTATTTCCATAGTAACCAGACAGTTAATTGAAGAGGAAGTGGTAATTCATGCAAGGGCGCTTTTTGACAGCATACTCCTGACAAGGGAATGGAATGCCAGGCACGGCGGTGTATATGTTGAGAAAAAAGAAGGTGTTGAATCCAATCCGTATCTGGAAAATCCGGACATAAAAACCATTGACGGAAAAATTTATACCAAAAGAAATCCTGCTATGATGACCAGGAAAATTTCTGAATATTCCGAGCGTAAGGGGCTGTTTAAATTCCACCTGTCAAGTTTAACCCCGGTGAATCCCAATAATAGACCTGATGAATTTGAGGGAAAGACATTAAATTTATTTAAAAAGGGAGTAAAGGAAGTATTCCGTGAAGAGCAGATAAACAACAGGACCTTTTTCAGATACATGGCTCCTCTTGATGTTAAAGAGGAATGTCTGACGTGCCATGTCAAGCTGGGATATAAATTAGGCGCTGTGAGGGGCGGCATCAGCATATCTTTTGATATTGAAGATATCCGGAGCAAGGTGAAAAGCTATACTTTTTTCATCATACTTTTTGGAATTGTCACGGCCTTGCTTTTAGCGGCGCTCATTTATTTTTTTATGTGGAAACTGATTAAAAAAATTTCAAGAATGCGGCAGCACCTTGAAGATATGTCCATAACAGACATGCTGACAGGAATATTCAACAGAAGGTATGTCATGTCCAGATTTATTGAAGAATTTAAAAAGGCAAAGAGACTGGCAAGGGGGCTTAGCTGTATCATGATTGACATGGACCATTTTAAAGACATAAATGACAAATATGGGCATCTTGTGGGCGATGCGGCATTAAGAGAGGTATCCGGCCGCATAAAAAACGCAGTCCGCATCTATGATGTGCCCGGACGCTATGGAGGCGAGGAGTTTCTCATTGTCCTTCCTGATACTGACCTTGCAGATGCGGCAGCGCTTGCCGAAAGGATCAGACTGCGCGTAAAAGACATATCTGCTGAGGACGTCAGCATTACAATCAGCCTCGGCGTAACATGCCTTCAGGAGAAAGACAACTCAGTGGATGATATGATTAAAAAGGCGGATACTGCTTTATATCAGGCCAAGGCCGCCGGAAGAGACAGAGTGGAGTGGTTAACCGCATAATGAATTGCCGGCAGACGCCGGCTGAATCAACAAGGAAGTCTTGTGTTTAAAAAAATTCTGCTGGTTTTAATACTGCCGGTATTTGAAAAAAAGACCGGCATCAAGGTGGATGTGGTTGCAGTCGGCACAGGCGCGGCCATTGAAATCGGCAAAAGAGGAGACGCAGATGTGGTCTTTGTTCATGCAAAAGAGCAGGAGCTAAAGGCAGTTGAGGAAGGGTGGTTTGTCAACCGCCATGATGTAATGTATAATGATTTTGTCATCATCGGCCCTCAAAACGACCCCGCTGGGATACGCGGCGCAAAATCCGCCGCCGAGGCATTCCGCAAAATCGCGCAAAAGGCGTATCCTTTTGTATCAAGGGGCGATAAGTCAGGCACTCATACAAAAGAGCTGTCCATATGGAAGAACACCGGCATTAATCCGGAAGGGAACCAATGGTATCTTGAGGTCGGGCAGGGCATGGAAAAAGCCCAGAGGATTGCAAGTGAAAAGCGCGCATATACGCTTACTGACAGGGGCACATGGCTTGCTACAAAGGATAAGGATAAACTTGAGATGACGATAGCGCTTGAGGGCGACCCTGCATTATTCAATCAATACGGCGTTATGGCTGTAAATCCTGTTCGCCACAGCGAATC
This sequence comes from Nitrospirota bacterium, assembly GCA_016207865.1. Taxonomy (GTDB): domain Bacteria; phylum Nitrospirota; class Thermodesulfovibrionia; order UBA6902; family DSMQ01; genus JACRGX01. Next base: position 6,275 of record JACQZD010000055.1, on the reverse strand, counting down.
CTCTGGGGCGGAAAAAACAACGCACATTAAATACAAAGAGGCGCTTGAATTTATAAACTGGCTGATATCAGCAGAAGGACAAAAAGTCATTGCAACATTTACTGATAAAAATGGGAACCGGTTATTTATACCAAATGCAAAGTAAGAAATCATACAACTCTGAAAATGTCATTGCGAGGCCGAAACATCGGCAGAAGCAATCTCAAAGCAAATATTACGATATTGAAGACAATGGGATTGCTTTGCTTCGCTCGCAATGACAAAAAACCACAGGTAATTGATGGATTCAATAACAGAAGGTTTTAACAAGGCATTTCTCCTGATACTCAATCTTGATGCGGAGTTGTTAGGCATTATATTTTTATCGCTCAAGGTGTCAGGAGCCGCGCTTTTTATTGCAATTATCACAGGCCTTCCGCTGGGCGCAGTCACAGGATTAACGCGGTTCCCTTTAAAGGGATTTATCGTCAGCCTTACAAATACTTTTATGGGACTCCCTCCTGTTGTCGTCGGTCTTTTCCTCTATCTCCTGTTGTCAAGAAGCGGGCCCCTCGGCTTTATGGATTTGCTGTATTCTCCGTCTGCAATGGTCCTGGCGCAAAGCATTCTTGCATTCCCGATTGTGGCGTCTCTTTCCCATTCGGCAATTGTAAGCGTGGACCCGGTTATCAGACAGGCGTCGGCAACGCTCGGCGCCGCCCCTTTTCAGACAACACTGAACATAATGAGAGAGGCGCGGTACGGGATAATCTCAGGTGTGATTGCGGCATTCGGCAGGGTGATGGCTGAAGTCGGCGCTATCTTAATTGTCGGAGGTAATATTGCAGGCTATACAAGGGTCATGACGACGACTATTGCCCTTGAGACCGATAAGGGGAATTTTGAACTTGCAGTGGCCCTCGGCATTATACTGCTTTCGATTTCATTAATCATAAATGCCATACTTCACATGCTTCAGAAAAAAGGAATGCTTCATTCAAACACATGAGCCTGACTTTAAAGGTTTCAGACATATGGAAGGAATATCACGGTCACCCTGTTTTAAAGGGATGCTCCTTTTCTTTTGATGACGGCGGCATTTATGTATTAATGGGACATAATGGGTGCGGTAAATCCACATTTCTAAGGTTATGCGCTCTTCTTGAAAATCCTGACAGAGGGAACGTCAGCTATGTCTCTGAAGGCAAACCAATAAAAAACGATAGGGAGCTTAAAAGAAAAATAACCCTTATGCTTCCTGATGTTGGTGTTTTTAATACCACTGTTTTTAATAATGCGGCTTACGGCCTGAAGATTCGCGGGATAGAAAAAAATCAGGTTAAAGAAAGGACCAACAAGGTTCTGGATTTTGTCGGATTGATAAATAAAAAAAGTCAGAAGGCACTCACGCTCTCAAGCGGGGAAACCAGGAGGCTCGGAATTGCGCGGGCAATGGTCATAGAGCCTGAGGTGCTTTTCCTTGACGAACCAACGGCATCGGTTGATCAGGAGAATGCAGAGATTATAGAAGATATAATTTTAAATATATCATCACCTCCTGCACTTAGCGGCAGTGGAAGGAAGACAACAGTGATCATAGCCGCACATGACGCTGTGCAGGCAGAGAGACTTGCGGCAAAAGTTTTAATTCTTAAAGACGGCAGAATTATAGAAAAATAAAAAACTAAAACAATAAAAGCTGCCTCGTTCTGAGCGTTATTTTAAAAAATTTTGAAATTACCTGCCAAAACAACTTATAATAAATAATTCTTGTTGTTAAAATTTTATTCAGCCTACGGCTTGTAAGGGAGGATTATATTGAGCAGACGAATTTCAGTTGAACTTGCAAAAAGGGTAAAAGACCTTCCGCCATATCTCTTTGCGGCCATTGACAGGATGAAGCGGGATGCTATTGCAAAGGACGTTGACCTGATTGATTTAAGCATCGGCGACCCAGACATCCCTACGCCTGAACACATTGTACAAAGAATGAAAAAGGCAGTTGAAAATCCCGCACACCACCGCTATCCATCTTATGAAGGGATGTTATCGTTCAGACAGGCGGTTGCCGACTGGTATAAGAGGAGATTTCATGTTTCCTTAGACCCGAAAACCGAGGTGCTTTCGCTTATCGGCTCTAAGGAGGGCATCGGGCATATACCGCTTGCATTTATAAACCCCGGAGATGTTGCGCTTGTGCCTTCACCGGGGTATCCTGTTTATCCTGTTGCAGCCCTTTTTGCAGGAGGCAGGGCGCATTTAATGCCTTTGTTAAGAAAAAATAACTTTCTCCCTGACTTAAAGGCAATTCCCGCGGGTGTTATAAAAAAGGCAAGGCTCATGTTTATTAATTATCCGAACAATCCGACCTCTGCGGTTGCTGGCAGGGGTTTTTATGAAGATATTATAAATTTTGCCGCAAAGAACAATATAATTGTGTGCCATGACGCCGCATATTCTGAGATTTATTACAACAATCAAAAACCCCTGAGTTTTCTGCAAATCCCCGGCGCCAAAGACGTAGGCATTGAATTTCATTCTCTTTCCAAGACATACAATATGACGGGCTGGAGGATAGGTTTTGCCGTCGGCAATGAAAAGGTTATTGCAGGGCTCGGCAAGGTCAAGACCAATCTTGATTCAGGGATATTTCAGGCCGTGCAGGAGGCAGGCCTTGAGGCGCTGAATACAGAAGAGCCTGTGCTTGAGAAAATAAGGAATAGATATCAGGAAAGAAGGGATGCGCTTTATCACGGGCTGAAAAAAATCGGGCTTGAGGTTGAAAAACCAAAGGCGACTTTTTATCTCTGGGTAAGGGCGCCCAAGAATTTTGATTCTTCCGGGTTTGTTGCACACCTCCTTGAAAAGACCGGGGTGCTTGCAACCCCGGGCAGCGGTTTCGGCGCGCCCGGCGAAGGCTATGTAAGATTTGCGTTAACAGTGCCGGTCAAAAGGATTAAAGAGGCGGTTGAGAGGATAAAAAGAAGGATTTAGCTTGTTGTCTTTAAATTATGGAACTCCTTAAATCAGAATAAGTAACACAGACGGCGCTTGACCAAGTTCACTATTATGTGATACAATTTTGTATTACAAATGAAGGGAGGCATAGATGCCTGTTAGTGTCAGACTTGATAATGAAACAGAGGAATTGCTGGAAAAAACAGCAAGGTTTCTAAGTAAGTCAAAAAGCAAGATTATGAAAGACTCTATAAAAGATTATTGTTCCAGGATAGCGCCTCGCAAAAAATACAGTCCTTATGAGCTTGCTAAAGACTTGATAGGCAAAGAAGGAAGCGGAAGAAGAGACCTTTCAATCAGAGGCGAAGAAATACTGCGGGAGTTATTCCGGAGGAAAAGGCTTGATCGCACTTGATACAGGCCCGATAGTTGCACTTTTTGATAAAGAAGATGACAACCATCAAATCTGTACCAAAATCTTCAAGGAAATACATGAGCCGCTTATAACCACAGGGCCCGTGCTGACAGAGGCATTTTATCTGCTCAGTTTTTCCTGCAATGTTCAGGATGACCTATGGGAATTTATAGAACGCGGTATCGTTGGGATTTCCCAGCTTGACAGGCAATTAATGAGAACCTGCAGGGAACTTATGAGGAAATATAAAGACCTGCCCATGGATTTAGCTGATGCCTCTGTAGTAGCGGCGGCCGATGCAGAGAATATTTTCACAATTTTCACAGTAGATAAAGACTTCAAGGTATATAGAACAAAACATGGAAAGCATTTTAAATTACTGCCGGCTAAATTGTGATTAAAAATTTGCCCATAATTCATCTTTTGTCAGGTAGCTTTCTTCTATAATTTTCACCAAACATCCCGCGAATATGATAAAATAAGTCAACTAAAGGAAGGTGATTTAAATGCCAACGACAAAAAAGACAATCTATCATGAGCCTAATGATACATATTTCAAGGAACATCTATCTGAATTTGTTAAAAAACATGGCGGTGAATGGGTTGTTATTGCAGGAGGTCAGTTAATAGGATTTGCCCGGAAAGATAATATATCAGCGCTTATGAAGAAAGCCCGCGAACTGTTTCCCGCCGATATCCCAATGTTGTCCCCGATACCGCGAGAGGAAGAATTAGAGTGCATTCTCTAATATTCCCCTATAAGCTGATAAATAAAAGGTATATTCCGGTAATCCCTTTAATTCTACATGGTTCTCGCAATGCAAAAATAAGAACAGAGGCATTTGTTGACTCTGGCGCTACCTTTAGTATTTTTAACATAGATATAGCTAAAAGTCTGACGCTTAACCTTAATAATGCGCGTGAACAGTTTTTTGTAGTCGGAGACGGCAGTTTCATACCGGCAAAAGTTATAAAAATTCCAATTGAGATTGGCAATGAAAAAATTATTGCAGATATTGCCTTTTCTGAAAAACTGAATATAGGTTTCAACCTGCTTGGAAGGAAGGGAATATTTGAATACTTTGAGGAAATTGCCTTTAATGAAAAAGGCAAAGAGGTTATTTTTAGATTAAAATAAAGCATTCATCTTTCAATCTGCCGTATGAAAATTTATGCCCATAGTTTATCTCTCCATCGGCTCTAATCTCGGCAGGAGGCAGGAAAACTGCGAAAGGGCCGTCAGCCTTCTTTCGGAAAACGGCGTAAAAATCACCAAACGCTCTTCAATGATTGAAACCGAGCCGTGGGGAATTAAAGACCAGCCTGATTTTATCAATATGGCAGTAGAGGCTGAGACGGAAAAAAACCCTGAAGAATTACTGGGCATAATAAAAAAGATTGAAGCGGAAATAGGGCGTGAAGAAAATATCCAGTGGGGACCGAGGGTAATTGATATTGACATATTATTTTATGACGACCTGATTATCAAAACCCCTGAACTTGGAATCCCGCACCCGCTTATTCACGAGCGGTATTTTGTCCTTTATCCTCTTGCAGAAATAGCGCCTGAGAAGGTGCATCCGGTGCTGGGAAAAAGTGTTAGAACAATGTTGTCGGAACTCTGATGTTCTTGTCATTCCTGCGGAGGCAGGAATCCAGACGTCTTTTTTAAAGGAAATGGATTCCGGCTTACTACCTGCCGGAATGACATTTTTAAAGGTATTCTCAGATCAATGACAACTAATACAAATTGAAAAGTTAATCCCAAAATATCGGGACTAATTTTGCAATTTTCCGTAATTGGCTTTATAGCCGTTTAAGTGGTATATTGTAATTAATATGCCTGAGCTAAGGTTGAATCTCATTACAAAAGAGTGGGTGATAATATCAACTGAACGGGCGAAGCGCCCTGAAGATTTTAAAACGAGGCGGGAGAGAAAGGCGCTGCCTGAGATTGTAGACACCTGCCCCTTTTGTCCGGGCAATGAGTCTAAAACCCCGGGTGAGATATTCCGTATCTCAGATGACGGCGGCTGGAAACTCCGCGTTGTTCCCAATAAGTTTGCCGCGCTTAACAGGGAAACAGAGAAGATAAGGTTAAATGACGGCTATAAGCATTCGATAACGGGCTTTGGATTCCATGATGTCCTCATTGAAACGCCTGTTCACAACATGCCGATAGCGCTTCTGCCGCTGAACCATGTAACAGATATAATCAGGGCGTACAAGAGGCGGTTTATAGAATTGTATTCTGACACAAGAATAGGTCATGTGATTATATTTAAAAATCACGGTGAGGGCGCAGGCACATCCCTTGAGCATCCGCATTCGCAGATTGTAGGAACCCCGGTTACGCCATTCCAGATCAGGAGCAGATTGGAAGAGGCAATCAGGTTTTTTGACATTACGGGAGAGTGCATGGTGTGCAAAACCATGTCAGAGGAAAAGAAAGACGGGACGAGAATCATTCTTGAAACAAACCATTTTCTGACCTTTAACCCTTATGCCTCACTCTCGCCTTTCCACACGTCTATATTTCCAAAACGGCATTTTGCAACTTTTTCGGAAATAACGGATGATGAGATATCAGACCTCGCATTAAACCTCAGGGCCACGCTTGCAAAGTTTTATTTCGGCCTGGATAATCCTGATTTTAATTTTGTAATACGCTCAAACAGGCCCAAAGATACAACGTCGGAATTTTTTCACTGGTACATCAGCATTGTTCCGCGCCTTACCATGTCAGCGGGCTTTGAACTCGGTTCAGGAATGTTTATTAATACTGCATTGCCTGAAGAAAGCGCTGAGTTTTTGAGAAAAGTTGAAGCGCCTGAACAACCGTAACACGTCACGCGTTATGTGTTACGGTTTCTTAGAAACAATTTCCCCGAAATTTTTTAGAAGCTGAAGCCCGGCAGCCTGG
>JACQZD010000219.1 GCA_016207865.1 Nitrospirota bacterium | reverse complement strand
GGACTTAAAACATAAGTATTTAAGTTGCGGTGAACTTTTAGGCAATTTTTATAAAAACAGGGAATTAACATATAATATTATCGCACTTGACGACCTCAGAAGCCGGAAAAAGAGCGATACATTATTTATCCTGGGCTGTAACAGGTCCATTAACGATATCCCCGATTCCGTCTGGAGTGAGATAGGAAATTTTGATTCGCTCGGATTCAATTATTGGATTTATCACAAGTTTGTCCCTACTTATTATTCGTTAGAGTACGGGCAAAACAAGCGCATACATGAATTTCACAAACAACTTATACGCAGCCGGTCCAATGATTATAAAAACACTGTTTTTTTAGTATCCACCCGCGCACGCCGCAGAGGAATGACGCCGCGCCTGATTCCGGATTATTTTCCTCCTAATCCCAATGTTGCCTATTTCCTTTATCCGACGATAGCAAATAACTCTGAAGATAGGCCCTTCAGACTTGAAGATTTCCAAAAGACAATGTTGTTTAGAGGTTCGCTTAATGTATATTTATATTTTGCAAGGCTTATGGGTTTTAAGAAAATAATTCTCACCGGTTGCGAAATGGACTCCAGCGTTGCATTTTACGAAGATTACCCGGAGGCGCAGTGGATGTTTAATATAGGCGGATTTTTAAAGCCCAAGGAAGAGAGAGCAAAGATATTATACGGAGGCGCTTATTCCGTACACGGCAAACATAGCGTTGTTAATATAATTCTGGCAATCAATGAATTCGTTTTTAAGCCGGAGGGAATCAAGCTGTATGTTTTTAACAAAAAAAGCCTGTTATACCCGAAAGTACCGTTGTTTGAATTCTGATGACTAAGTTTTATTCCAAGCTGAAATTTCTCTGGGAAATCATCGGTGCCTTTAAGCCGATGGCGGTCCTTCTTTTGTTTTTAATCATCATCGGCTCTATCACGGAAAGCATCAGCCTTGCAATGATAATGCCTTTCTTTGAAGAGATGATACATGCGGAGAAGGTCTCAGGTCTCAGGCAATACCTCGCGCCGGTTATGAACATCTTTAAGCCTGAGCAGAGGATTATTGTAATTGCAGCGGGAATCTTACTGATGATAGTAATTAAAAACATCATTTTTATGCTGAGGGTGTGTGTCTCAAATTATTTTGTCTGGAAGCTCAGGGAGAACTGGATGAAACAGATAATGAACAATTTTCTATACGCCCCTTATTACAGGGTCATAACAGACAGGCAGGGGGTTATATTAAACAATATTATTTCAGAACCAAGCAACGCCGCCGCCTCGCTTACTGACCTCATAGAATATGTCGGCAAGATAATTATCACAATAAGTCTTTTCAGTGTTTTGTTTGTCACGGACTGGAAGATTACGCTTTTAATAGGCCTTTTCTTTACGGTCGTTATAGGAGCGGTTAACAAAATTACCTACAAATATTCAGCTCATGTCGGGAGTATGAGACTCAAGTTATCGCAGGAACTGACCGCGCAGGCGGCAGAGACAATCAGCGGCTCCAGAGAGACAAAAATATTCTCCATGGAAAATAAGATTTTCAGCCTTTTTAGAGACAATCTGAAAAAGCTTACCTCTATGCTCCTGAAGTTCAAGATAGTAAACAGACTGCCTCAGCCTGTAACGGAATTTTTGATAGTGAGTTGTCTTGTCTTAATACTTTTTTACGTAAATACAATTATGAGAAAAGATATATTGTCAATTCTTCCTCTTCTCGGCGTTTTTGTAGTGATTTCCCAGCAATTATCGGCTAATCTCGCAGCGCTTTACAGCCAGCGTAACGAAATAATCACATATCTGCCGTCGCTGAAGCTGGTCCATGCATTAGCCGCTGCTACCGAGACTGAAAAAAACATATCGCAAGGCAATATCATAAAAAATCTCTCCAAAGACATTGTTTTAAAGGATGTAAGGTTTTCATATTCCGGCAGCCAGCCGCTATTTGACGGTCTCAGCTTAAAGATCCCATATGGTAAAATGACCGCTATTATAGGTTCTTCAGGCAGCGGCAAGTCAACGGTGGCAGACCTTCTTATCGGTTTATTTCAAAAAGAGAACGGCCAGATTTTAATTAACGGCATTGATATATCAGAACTGAACCTTTCTTCATGGCGCAGGCTTGTGGGATTTGTCAGTCAGGAGACTTTTTTGCTTAATGCAACGGTCAGGGAAAATATCCTCGTCGGCAGGCCGGACGCCGGGGATGACGAAATCATAGAGGCGGCAAAAAAGGCAAAGGCGCATGATTTTATAACGGAGTTATCCGATGGTTATAACACGATAGTCGGCGACAGGGGCGTAAAACTTTCAGGCGGCCAGCGCCAGAGGATTGCCATAGCAAGGGCGATAATAAAAAAACCTGATTTTTTTATTTTTGACGAGGCGACAAGCTCCCTTGATACTGAGACGGAAAAAATTATACAGAAATCAATTGAAGAAATCGGAAAGGAAAAAACAGTCCTTGTCATTGCCCACAGGCTTTCCACCATTGAAAATGCGGATGTTGTTTATAGGATTGAAAATGGGAAAGTTGAGGGAGTCGGCGAAAAGGAAGGGCTTAAATGAAGCGTCGTTGCAAATGAACAAACACTACGATATTATCTTAGTCTTCGTTTTCTCAAGAATACACAATTACTATCTTAATATTGTGAAGTATTTGAGCCCTGAGCTTAAAATAGCTATTTTTGTCCCTGGTGTTGAAAAGGCAAAGTGGACCTCGGAGACAAATCAGCTCTTTCTTGATTTTTGCAGGGAAATGGGGGCGGATGTGTTTTATGAAGGCAGTTTTTCCTGCGGGCTTTTGCTTGTGCCGCAGTTCAGGGAGGCGGATTTATTATGGGGCAGGATAAAAGACTGCATGACTTTCAAAAAGGCAGTCTCCATGCAGTCTTTCGGGCTTGGGGCGGAATTTCTAAAAGAATATGCTGAGCATGGAATTAAAAAACATTTTGTGTATGACTGGATTGTTTTTCAGAATAAGCTTAAAACAGACGAGAGCAGGCAGTTTGTGAATGAAAACCTTGAGATTGTTGAGATGGGATGCCCGGATTTGAAATATCCCGTCTTCCCTGATTTCAAATGCGACTATTTGGTGGCTTTTCCTACAGCGCTCAGTTTTACTGACAACAGGTCCAAGACAATTTTTCTGGAGAATATTATCTCCCTGCTTTCTCAAATACCGCCTAGGGAACATGTGGTTCTCAAACTCCATAATGTAAAAGACGGAGGCAACCCCATTGATTCGGGCAGGATATTCAATATTTCTTCAAAGCTGAATCCTTCCGGAGATGTTTTTAAAGCAGGGTCCAAGCTTGCCTCCTTTATGTCAAAAGCCTTTGCGTTTAAATTTATTAATCTCTATAATGGATTTTTATATTCAGAAGTGCTTTTTAAGACGGCACACATGGATAAGTTTACAAAATACTATAATTTCGGCATAGAGTTGTTTCTTCCCGGCGTCAAAAAAGGGTTTATTACGGGAAGGACGTCTTCTGTCTGGTATGCGCTTTATAATAAAATCCCGGTATATAATTGTGATGATGAAACTGAAAAGGCAAGGAGCAGGAATGTGCTGGACAGCTACAAGAGTTTCGGGGTTCCGCCGTGCAGGGGCGAATTGAGATTTAATCCTGAGAATTTTAATAAAATAAGCAATTCGGCAGTAAGGGCGGATATAATTGAAATATTAAAAAAGGAGCTTGAAACAT
>JACQZD010000218.1 GCA_016207865.1 Nitrospirota bacterium | reverse complement strand
TTTTGGCGTGCCTGCCGTAAATATTGGGACGAGGCAGGACGGCAGATTAAGGGCAGGCAATGTAATTGACACGGGGTATAATAAGCAAGAGATAATGTGCGCGCTGAAGAAAGCCCTGTATGACAAGAGATTCCGCGCAAAATGCAAAAGAGCCAAAAACCCTTATGGGGTCGGCGATTCCGGAGAAAAAGTCGCTAAGGTATTAGCCGGAATCCCGATTGATAAGAAGTTAATTCAGAAAAGGATTACTTATTAGAATATGAATAATTACAATGAAATCTATGATGATAATTACTTTAAATCACAGTTAAGAAAATTTCTCTGTCGTAAAGGGAATCACTGGACAAAAAGGATAGAAAAAGTTTTTGACTTAACGTCTAAATTAGAGCTTTCTGGTAATAAAGTTTTGGATCTTGGGACATCTATTGGGACCTTTGCATATGAATTTTCTGAACGGGGTTATAAGGTTACCGGTATTGACCTTGGCAAAAGAGCAATCTCTATGGCGGAGGGAATTGCACGAATCTACAACAAAAATATAAATTATGTTGTTGGTGATATTACTGACAGAAATAATTTTAACAGTGAAGAATTTGATATTATATATGCAGGGGATATTGTTGAGCATTTATTGGACAATGAATTAGCCACCACTGTAGGAAATTGTTTCTACTGGTTAAAACCGGGGGGGCATTTCATCTTCCATACAGTTCCGACGAGGTATAATATTATTTTTCACAGGTCACCTTTATGGATATTATTAATACCGTTTGCAATTCTCCCTGAAATGTTCTTTAAAAAAACAGTTGAAATATTATTTAGCCTTTTTAATATCTCATTAAAAATTATAACAGGGAAATCATATATCGAAAGAGAAAGGCAAACTGTTCACTGTAATTTGCAAACAAAGGAAAAGATTTCAGCTATGCTGCAGAAATGCGGTTTTGAGATATTGTTTATTGAGCTTACCATAATGGAAGATAGATTTTTGAAAGGCATGAAAAAATATTTATTCAGGAACAAGGAGTATTTCCAAAAGGATATCTTTGGTGTTTTATGGAAGCCTTTTAAATTCCCCAGTTGAGATTAAAGTCCCCGCCGTTATTTAATGCTATATGGTTCTAAATATCCGTAAAAAGATCCGCGAGCGGATTTTTAAAAAGCCGACTCAGGTTATCCTGGAAACAACCAATGCCTGCAACCTGAACTGTCCGTACTGTCTGGTCGGCATGCAGAACGAGCTTACAAAAAAACACGGCAGCTCGGCGCACAATTTAATGACGAGGACTTTAGGCTTTATGACGGAGGAGACGTTTACTGTTGTCCGCGGTGAATTAAAGAAATGCGGCATTAAAAAGGCTTATCTCCATTTTCAGGGCGAGCCGTTTTTAAATAAATTGACCCCGCGCTTTGCAATGGAATTAAAAAAAGACGGTTTTGAGGTCGGGGTCTTTACCAACGGGCAGGCGTTTAATGATAAGAATATTTCAGAAATTGCAGAGGTTGAGGTGGACCTCATCAGGTTTTCGGTTGACGGGGCTTCAGAGGAGACTTATCAACAAAACAGGGTCGGCGGCAGATTTGAAAAGGTGTATGAGAACATGAAAAAAACCGCCCTGGCCCACAAAGGGGGAAAGACACGCATTGAGTGGCAGTTTCTTGCCTTAAAAAACAATGAACACGAGGTTGAAACTGCAAAAAAAATGGCTGAGGAAATAGGCGTTCATTTTTTTACAAAGGGATTCACGGAATCCGTGCCTGAGCTTGCACCGGAGAATCCTGCTTACAGGTCCAAGTATCACCCAAAGCCCTGCAAAGACATATATCATCAGCTTGGAATCTACTGGAACGGAGATGTGGTGCCGTGCTGTTATGATGTTGACGGCAGGGAGATTATGGGGAATCTGCTGAAGCAGAGTTTAAATGAAATATGGGACAGCATGAAATACAGGGATTTCAGAAAAAGGGCTGATGATTTTAAAAAGGCTCCTGATAATGAGCCTGATATTTGCAAGAACTGCCTGAGGTGGAAGTGAGGGCGCTGATAAGGAATCTCCGCACACTGCTGATATTCAACAGACGCCGCAGGGACAGAACAAATATCTTCATCTCCATTTCTCCGCGCAAAAGAGGCGGAGGCGCCAATACCTTTTCTTACAATTTTCAGAAGTGGCTTAAAGAAAATAATGCAGCGTATCACACTGTACATAATATCCTCAAGTCAGACAAGGCAATAATAATTGCGGACAAGGCAGACATTAAAACCATTGAGAAGGCAAAGACGCAGGGGTGCTTCATAATCCACCGCCTTGACGAACATGTTGAAAATAGTGAGGATGAGTACCGCAGAAAAAAACACGCGTATATAAAAGAACTTAACCATTATGCGGATATTACGGTTTACCAGAGCAATTTTGTTTTTGAAAACATGCACCCGTACTTAAACTTTCCCCAAAGACATGCGATTATTCTTAACGGCGCTGATCCCGGAGAGTTTTATCCCGGCAAGGAGATTGGTGAATTCATCGGGCATATCACCTGGGGCGTAGGCGATAAAAAAAGGCTGGATATTTTATATAAAACAATTTTGGGAAATCCCCGCGAAAAATTTCTGCTCATAGGCAATCACAGCGAATCAAAATATAATTTTGCCTCACTGCCCAATGTTCACTATGCCGGAGTGCTTGAAAGAGGAAGACTGCTTTCAGATATTCATAAAATGAAATTTTTATTCTTTCCTTCGGAAAATGACCCGTGCCCTAATACTGCCGTGGAAGCCATACTGGCAGGCGTGCCTGTCTGCTTCAATCCAGTAGGCGGCACAAAGGAGATTGTAAAAGACTGCGGGCTTCCCTTAAGTGAATTTGGCGCTATGCTCAGCGGCTTCAGGATTTACAGAGAGAGATGCTTTGACAGGAAGGACCTGCATTTTGATTCTGCTGCAAGGAAGTATATGGCATTATGATAATCAGCATTAACGCAAGGATGATTGAAGGACCCTGGGGCGGTGCAAATCAGGCGGCAAAGACGCTTTACGGACATTTTTCACAAAAAGGGCATACTGTCATAACATCCCTGAAATCCAAAAAAATAGACCTTATATTAATGATTCATCCGAACCGTCATCTGCGCGTATGCAGTTATGGGATTGAAGATATTCAGAGTTATATTGCTTTGCATCCCAATACCCTTCTGGTTCACCGCGTTAACACATGTGATGAGCCGAGGGGGACAAATTTTGAAAATAAGATGCTTTTGGATGCAAACCGGCTTGCAGACTATACGGTTTTTGTAAGTGAGTATGTTAAAGGGCTTTTTGCTAAAAAGGGTTTTAATGCCAGCCGTCCCAATTCTGTAATTTTAACGGGCGCAGATGAAAAAGTCTTTAATCCTGACAACAGGGCTGAGTGGAAACAGGGGGAGAAGCTCAGGATTGTTACACACCACTGGTCCAGTAATTTTATGAAGGGATACGATATATATGAGCGGCTGGATTTATTGCTCAGCTCGGAGCCGTACCGCAGTTTATTTGAATTTACCATTATAGGAAATGTGCCTACCGGTATGAACTTTAAAAACACACGTGTTGTTAAACCGCTGGCAGGGCTTGAGCTTGCGCATGCTATTAAGCATAACCATATTTATCTCTCAGCCGCAAGAAATGAACCGGCAGGCAATCATTATATAGAAGGGATGAGGTGCGGACTGCCTGCGCTGTTTTTAGACAGCGGCTCCCTGCCCGAATACTGCGCTCCTTACGGCATTGAATTTAATTTGATAAATTTTGAAAAAAAGCTGCTGAAAATGAAGGAGGCATATCTTTTGCTTAGGGGAAAGGTTTTGGAGTGCCCGTATACTGGAAGCAGAATGTCCGGGCAATATGAGTCAATAGTTAAGACATTGTTTGAACAAAGACAGCAAAATCCCCGCGCAGAGCCGGGAGTTGGTGTGATAATCAGACAAAAGCTGATAACAGATACTCTTACAAAACTCAGACGCGGCAAGGAACTTTTTACCAGAGCTTATGAACATTTGAGATGATTATTCCTGCCTGGCTTAAAAAAGCAGACGACACAATTCCTGCCTGGCTTGAAAAAATATCATTGCCCGACATGACAGGCAGGTTTAAGTTTTGTTTAAACGGAAGAACCAGGGCAGGTGAAAAAGCCGCGCTCGGCTTCAGTTGTTTTGCGCTCAGGATTTTTTATACCATCGGGCTTTGGGACAAACTTGATTCAGGGAAAAAGTTAGAATGGATAAAATTCTTACAGTCATTCCAGTCTGCAGACGGCGCTTTTATAGATCCGCCGATACTTGAAAATTGTGATTCATGGAAGGAAAGATTAAAGAGAATTTTACTACGAAGAAAGGGGCACCGGGGCATATCTCAGAGGCAGTCGGTTTTAAATGCTGAGACAAAGCAGGCAATTGCCACACTTGCGCAGGCCAGCGCGCAGGCGCTTTATCCATTTAAGGATTTTTCCCGTTACCCTTATGATTTAAAAAAATATTTTGCAGACCTTGACTGGACCCAGCCGTGGTCCGCAGGCGGGCAGGCGGCTGCAACTGCCGCATTTATAAAAAATGAGGCGCCGAAGTTTTTATCTAAAGAAGATGCAGACCTCCTGATGGAAGAGGCAGTAAGTTTCTTTAAAGGGACGGCTGACCCTCAGACAGGGGCATGGTTTTCAGGACGAATGCCCGCTCATTATCAGATAATAAACGGAGCCATGAAAGCACTGACGGCCCTTGACTGGCTTGAATGCAAAATCCCCTACCCTGAAAAATTAATTGATACATGCCTTTTATCCCTGCCTGAGCAGGAAGGCTGTCATATTGTTGATTATGTTTATGTGTTGTACCGCTGCTGTCAGGCAACTGACTACCGCAGGCAGGAGATATTAAAGTATCTTGAAAATATTTTAAATATAATCAAGCGGCACTATCAGCCTGACGGCGCATTTTCCTATCATGAGACACACAATCAGACGGCATACTACGGGGTTAAAATCGCCCGTCCGATGAGGCAGAGCGACTTACAGGCAACTTTTTTACTCTGCTTTGCAATTGCAATGCTTGCCTCTGTTTTAGAGATTGAAGATTTGAAGTGGAATGTTATCAGGCCTTAGTGCATGAAATGCATTTGTTCTCTTTGTTATTCTGAGGGAACAAAGTAACCGAAGAATAACATCTTGAGATTGCTTCTTCCCGAAGGGTCGGGGATCGCCATGACGACGTGAAGCTGAGGGTACCGCAAAAGGATGGCTGATAATTCTATCTCCATAAATTTCTTCGTAAAGTCACTGTATTTAAACGACTACAACAAGGTTATGCCTTCTCACTGGATACGGTGCCTGCAGCTTATGAAATATTTTAAGGGCGTTGAAGGGCTGCGGGTGACTGTTAATAATTTTACGTACCTTCCTGATATCTTAGTGATAATGCGCGGATTCGGCAGGACTGAAAGACTTATGGCTTCAGCCTACAAGCGCCTTGGGACCAAGGTGGTATGGGATACATGCGTGAATTATTTTGAGACAGACAGTAAAAATCAGCAGATAAATCCCTGTCAGATTACTGCCGCACATAAAATGATAAAAAACTGTGATGCGGTTTTCACTGCCTCGCGGTTTGTCAATAACATTGCATCAAAATACATCACAGCATTTTATCTGACAGATACGGTTGACAAAGGGCATTTTTCCAAATGGAAAAATACTCTTAATCTAAAAGAGCCTGTGCTCGGATGGTCTGGTTTTGCAGTTAAGGCGGGGATATTGCAAAAGTTTAAGAAATTTTTAGAAAGGCATAAGCTTTTAATTATTTCAGAAAAAGCCCCTGCGCTTGATTTAAATTACGACTTTATTAAATGGGACTACCGGAGTTTTCCTGAAGACATATTAAAATGCGACATCATGTTTTCTCCGAGGGAGCTTGATGATATGTATAACCTGGGACACAGCATTTTCAAGGTCGGGGTGTTTCTTGCCGCAGGCGTACCGGTGATTGCAGACCCCGTGCCTTCATATTCAGAGCTGCGCTGTCCGCACCTGTATCTGCGTGATACGGCAAATACGGATATTGAGAAAGTAATGGCAGGGATTGACGCAGACAAGAGGGAGTGGGATGAGCGGTTCAGCGCAGAGAATATTGTGGGGGAATATTATAAGGTTTTTAAGAAATTATGTTCCAGTGTAATTGATCAATTCCCTAAAGGACATCTTTAAACTTTTGATTTTTAGAATTTGTCATTCCGCACTTGATGCGGAATCCAGAAAAATAGTACTGGATTCCCGCCTGCGCGGGAATGACAACAAAAAGGGAACCCCTTAAAAAATGTTTAAAAAAATAATTAAAAAAACCATTTTTCATCCGTCTATTTCAAAGAAAATTGCTGTTTTTTTGCTCAAGCTGATGAATAAGGCATATTATTTGCTCGGGATTTTTGCTGCTGCCGCTGAAAAAGGCGTGCATCCCAAACACAGGCTTACGGATTATCACAGGTTTTTTCTTGACAACATTAATTCAGAAGACCACGTGCTTGACGCAGGCTGCGGGCACGGATTGGTCGCAAGGGACGTCGCATTAAAAGCCAGAGAGGTTATATGCATTGATTTGAATGAAAAACATATTGAAGGGGCAAAACGCAACTGCAGAGATATTCCGGCCGGGAAAATTAAATTTATTCACGGAGATGCCACGGCATATGATTTTAAACATTCATTTGACAAAATAATCCTTTCAAATGTTCTGGAGCACATTGAGGACAGGATTGGGTTTTTAATCAAGATAAAAAAACTCGCGCCGGTTTTTCTGCTGAGGGTGCCTATGATAAACAGGGACTGGATGACACTCTACAAAAAAGAACTTGGACTGGAATACCGGCTCGACAGGTCACATTTTATTGAATATACGCTTGAGTCTTTTAAAGATGAGCTGGCAAAAGCCGGACTTGAGATTGAGTCATACTCAATACAATTCGGCGAGATATGGGCTAAGGCTAAAAGCCAATCATGAATTTAATCCTCTTTTTTACATACGGCGTATCACTCAGGATGTGGGATGAGAAAGGCCTGCTTGACAGGGAAGTTAGTTTATATCAAAGGCTTTCCAAGGAAGGCGTAAAAACTACCGTTATTACATACGGGGATGAAGAAGATTATGCATACAGGCGGAAAATGCCGGAAATTGACATAATGCCGGTTTATGCGCTTACAAAAAAACCCGCAACTAAAATCTGCGCCTTTGTGCATTCACTCATTTTGCCATTTATCCTGAAAGACAAAATTAAAGGTGCTGATATTTTTAAGACGAACCAGATGTCAGGAAGCTGGACTGCCGTTATCGGGAAATTATTATTCGGGAAAAAACTTATTGTCAGGTGCGGTTATGAATGGTTCAGGTTTACTCAGAAGTTAACCCCGTCTTTGTTTAGAAGATGGACGGTATTTGCCGCGGAATGGCTTATTTACAGGGCGGCAGACAGGATTCTACTTACCTCTGAAGGAGACAGGGATTTTGTAAGTTCAAGATTTAAAATACCGGCAGGCAGGATAAGCGTCAGCCCTAATTTTATTGATACTGAGTTATTTAAGCCGGCAGATTCCGATGTAAAAAAAAACCGCATGCTTTTTATCGGCAGGCTGACCCGGCAAAAAAATCTCTTCTCCCTTTTTGATGCTCTAAAGAGTTCGGTATGGACGCTTGATATGGTCGGCGACGGCGAGTTAAAGACTACGCTTGCGGAATATGCAGAAAGAAATAATGTAAAGGTAAATTTTCTCGGCAGAATTGCAAACAGCAGACTTCCTGAGGTCATCAATCAGTATCCGCTTTTCATTCTTCCGTCATACTATGAGGGGAATCCAAAGGTCCTTCTTGAGGCAATGAGCTGCGGCAGGGCTGTTATCGGGACCAATGTTGAGGGCATAAGGGAAATTATTGACAACAAGGTAAATGGAATACTTTGCGAGACGAACGCCGGCTCTATAAAAAGCGCAATTGAGGAAGTGATGCATGATAATGACTTGCGCGGCAGGCTCGGGATAAAGGCACGGCTTTTTGCAGAAGAGAATTGCAGTATTGAGGCAACGGTTAAAAGAGAATTGGCAGTATTTAAAGGGTTAATCTAAAGATGCTGTAATAAGGCATAGACGCCTTCAAAAACTTTAGAAAGCAACAAAAATTATTATATGTCATGCTGCAGATTTTATACTTTTCTGAATAGAACTTTTACTAAAAGGCAGCATGACATTAAAGGTGTTGCCCTAAAGTTTTCTCAGGCATCTATGCCTTACTGAATAGGGGTTAAGTAAACATGTCCGAATATTTAAAAGAAGCTCAGTGGATAGCTGATTTAACCATCAGCAGGCTGTCGGATGAAAACAGCCTGCTGCCCAGAAGAATAGACTGCAAAAGCGGTGAGGTCCTTGACCCTGAGAGGATGATAGATGATTTGGGAGACTATGTTCAGAATATCTGGTATTTAGGCAAGATACTCGGCAATCAGGGGTTGATGGATTTTGCGTTGACAAGCGCCTGCAATGCAGCGCATTTTTATCAGGATGAATCAGGATTGTTTAAAGGCGCATTTCGTCAGGGTATCATGGGAAAGATAGACTGGTACAGCAATGAAGACGTTTTTGTAGGCCTGACTGCGCTTTACAGGCTTTCAAAAAACAGGCAGATAGAAGACATAATCATCAGATTCCAGCAGGGCCTTGAAAGATATGCGCGTGATTCAGGTGTTTTGCCTGCGGCGGGAAAAGGAATTTTAAAGTATATCGGTATTCCTCCGAAGGCATTTGTTGAAGGGCTTGTTCAGGTTTATCTTGCAAATGGCTCTAAAAATACGCTGGACCTTGCAAAGCGATTAACCGAGCCGTGGATTAACCTTCAGGTTTTTAAACAGCACGGCATTTTCCCATCGCGGATACTAACTCTCAGGCGGTTAAACGATAAAATGCAGAGGCGCATTAATTTTTTGGGAAAATGTATTATTCCAAAAACCAATGTCAACTTTCTGCACGGCATTCTGGAGCTTTATAAGGTAACCGGGGACAAAATTTATGCGGATTCAATGAAACACTGGGTTAACTCTGCGGAGAAAAACTTAGTTAAGAACGGCCTCTACATTTTTTCTTACAATGCAAATAACGGGACGTGGTCTTACCATAACAAGGCAATTGTACCGCTTATCGCAGTGCTGGCATTTTATGCAGATTTTTATAAAACTACCGGCGACACAGAAGTTTTGTCCATACTTAAACGCAGGGCAGATAACATCCTGCAATCGCAGACAGAGACGGGTTTTTTCAGGGATGCGCCCCATGACCCCAACGACGCTAAATACAGCAGGGGGTTTCTTGACTGCCAGACAGATATGTCAGTGCTTTTGCTGAAACTGCACAGCCTTACAAATAATGCAGTTTATCTTGAGGCGGCAAAACGCTGTATTAACAGCGTCATAAAACACCTTAAGCGCCCCTATGGGTATATTGAGTATTTTAATCCTGTAAACGGCAGCGCTGAACATCATTCAAGGATGTATACAAAATTTTTCACATTATTTATAAAGGCGCTCATGCTGTTAGACGCCGCTTTATCCGGGGAAGACCTTTATCAGGAGGAGCTGTTTATCCTGACTGCAGACAGATAAAAATGAATACGCCCCTTATCTCAGTAATAATGTCTGTATTTAATGAAGACAGATACCTCTCAGGCTCAATTGAAAGTATCCTCGGACAGACGTTTAAGGATTTTGAATTTATTATCGTTGATGATGCGTCAACTGACAGCTCATTTGAAATTATGCAAAAATATGCCGCTAAAGACAGCCGGATAGTATTAATCAAAAACAGCGCTAATCAGGGGCTTGCCATGTCGCTTAACAATGCACTCCGTACTGCAAGGGGTCAATTTATCGCAAGGATGGACGGAGATGATATTGCGGAGAAAAGCAGGCTTGAATGCCAGATTGACTTCCTGAATAAAAACTCAAGGATTGATTTAGTCGGCAGTTCCATGTACCTGATCAATACGCATAACGATATTATTGCGCGCTCTGATATGGTTTCAGACCCAGCAATCCTTAAGAAGCTGGTATATTTTAAGAGCCCCTGTCTGCACCCGACATGGATGTTCAGAAGCAAAATTTTAAAAGACCTCAAAGGATACAGGAATCTTCCAGCGGCGCAGGACTATGATTTTCTTATGAGGCTTTATTCTTTTGGATATGCAATTTCCAATATTACAAGGCCGCTTCTTTATTACAGAGTGCATGAAGATAAGGTTTCCTTCGACCGGAGCATAAAACAGATAAGGCTGGCAAAATATCTGAGGAGACTTTACAGAAACGGCGCTGTGCTGAATGATAAGTTTTTAAATAACGAACAAATAATGCCCGGCACACCTTCTACAGCGGTTCAGAAAATACACTCCACATCATTAAGGCTTTTTGAAAAGGGCAGGTTTTTGATGAAGAAAAACTTTTTAATCAGAGGGATGATACTGTTAGGGGTTTCAGCCGTGCTGTCTCCATATATGTCGTATTTTATATATTGCGGATTTAGGGCAAAACTGCTTGAGCGCAAGGCGGGGAATTGCTGATGCAAAACAGGATCAGACTTCTTCATATACATGCCTCTGCTGACATAGGAGGCGCAGAGAAGATAACCTTAGACCTTTTTAAAAATATTAGGAAGGAGACATTTGATGTAAGGGTTCTGTTTGACTGCAGGGCCGGGATAATGCAGTCTAATTATGCAGAAGCAGGGATAGAAACATTTCAGTCAAAAGGGATTATAAGAAATATACGCTTTATCGTTCATCTCAGACCCGACATTATTCATCTTTATGGGCTGAAGGTAAATATTAAGTGGAGAGTTATCTTATGGCTTTTGGGTTTTAGAAATATTATTGGTTCAAACTTCGGGCTTACAAACGCTGAGCAGATAGGTTTCTGGAGGGTAAGGCTTGATGTTTTAACTGCATGTTTTCTTAAAAAATACATAACCAACTCCGCAAAAGTTGCCGGGTATCTCAAAGACAGGGGCTTTCCAAAGGATAAATTAGAGGTGATTTATTGCGGGATTGAAAATGATCAATACAGAGCACAGCCGGAAGGCAGAAAAAAGGAGATTAAGCAGAGACTGGGGATTCCATTTGATTGCACCGTGATAAACTGTGTCGCCAATTTAAGGGCGGTAAAGGGGCATGTGGTTTTAATTGACGCCTTGGCCGGACTAAAGGGGCTTAATTTTTCAGCCCTTATGATAGGGGAAGGCGCATTAAGAGATACATTAATCAAATACGCCTGGGACAAAGGGCTTAAGGAAAAGATTTTCTTTCTTGGTCATATACCGGATATTCATGAGTTACTTGCAATCACCGATATCTTTGCCCTTGCCTCATTATCAGAGGGCATGCCTATCTCTATAATGGAGGCAATGGCGGCAGGACTCCCTGTTGTTGCAACGGATGTCGGCGGCGTATCAGAGCTTGTCATGGACAATGAAACAGGTTTTCTTGTCCCTTGTAGAAACCCGTTGCTATTAGCTGAAAAAATAAAAACACTAATGGACAATAAGACACTGAGGGTTGAGATGGGAGGGAAGGGGCAGATACGGATTAAGGAGAAGTTCTCTCTTGCTTCAATGGTGAAAAAGACAGAGGAACTTTATAGGGAATTAGTAAACTTGTAAAATGTAAATGCGCGTATAGGCGCCTTCAAAATTTTTAGCAAGCAACACCACTATTTCCTGTTATTCCTGTGGAAGTACTTTTAAATAGTCATTCCGGCAGGTCTTAAGCCGGAATCCAGAATTTTCCGTGAAAATGGGAAACTGATTTTTTATATGTTTTTTGTCTGGATTCCCGCCTGCGCGGGAATGACAACTAAACAATGCAAAAAGGGAAATAACTGAATGTGCGGGATATGGGGAATGATAGCAGATGGGGATATTGATCGCGCCTTATTTGAAAAGGCAGGGGACGCCCTTTCACACCGCGGGCCTGATGACAGCGGCATTTATTTAAAATCAGGGGTCAGGGGTCAGGGGTCAGGGGTCAACGCCGCACTTGGGCACAGAAGATTATCCATTATTGACCTTTCTGAAAATGCGCATCAGCCGATGTCAAATGAAAACGGCTCATTATGGATAACATATAACGGCGAAATTTATAATTTTCAGGAAATCCGCAAGGCATTAACTGCCGCGGGCCACAGATTTAAAAGCAATTCCGACACTGAGGTTATCCTGCATGCCTATGAAGAATGGGAGGAAAAATGCCTTGAAAAATTTCAGGGGATGTTTGCATTCGCAATATGGGATGGAAAAAGGCAAAGGCTCTTTATTGCAAGGGACCGCATCGGCAAAAAGCCGTTATTTTATTATTATGACGGAAAAACATTTGCCTTTGCCTCAGAGCTTCAGGGATTAATGGCGCTGAATATTCCAAGGAATGTTAACCTTTCCGCCATCAACTTTTTTTTAACATATCAGTACATCCCTGCGCCAAAGTCGGCATTTAAAAATATTTTTAAGCTTCCTCCCGCACATTATCTGATTTTAGAATGTGGGGATAATCCCCACAGTATCCTGAGAATTCAAAAATACTGGGACATTGATTTTTCAAAAAAAATTGTCACAACTGACGAGAGAGGACTTGCAGTAGAGGTTTTTCAGAGGCTTGATAAAGCCGTTGAAAAAAGGCTCATAAGCGATGTTCCGCTCGGGGCCTTTTTAAGCGGCGGTATTGACTCAAGCATAGTCACTGCTCTTATGTCAGGGCTTATGAAAGAGCCGGTAAAAACTTTCTCTATAGGATTTGAAGACGATACATATAATGAGCTTCCTTATGCAAGGCAGATAGCAAAACTTTTCAAAACAGACCACAAGGAATTTATTGTAAAATTTGATGCGCTGAATGTTCTGCCGAAACTTGTAAGGCACTACGGCGAGCCGTTTGCAGATTCCTCGGCGCTTCCAACATACTATCTTTCAAAGATGACATCGGAATTTGTGAAAGTCGCCCTCTCAGGAGACGGAGGCGATGAGAATTTTGCAGGTTATGACAGATATTATGCGTTAAAACTTATGCAGTGGTTCAGGCATATGCCTGAATCTGTCAGGGCCTTGTGCGTAAAGATATTGAACATCGGAGGCGAATCGGATATCAAGAGCAAAAAGAAACGGCTCAAGCGGTTTGTTCAGGGCTCTTTTAATCCGTCAAATCAGGAATATTTACAGTGGATGATTGCGTTTTCAAAAAATGACATGCAAGATTATTACGGTGATGCGATGCAGGAGAGTTTAAAAAATGAAGAGCCTCACGATTATCTGATAAAGCTGTTTGAGCGCAGCACAGCCAATAACATGGTTGAGAAGGCGATGGATGCGGATATTCATTCATACCTCCCGTTTGACCTGCTGGTAAAGGTTGACATTGCGTCAATGGCTAATTCACTTGAGGTAAGAGGCCCGTTTCTTGATTATGAGTTTATGGAGTTTGCAGCCTCAATCCCTGCGGAATATAAACTCAGGGGGCGGATAAATAAATATATTCTTAAAAAAGCATTTAACGGCGTGATACCCAAGGCGGTATTCAGCAGGCAGAAGGCGGGCTTCGGCGTTCCAATCAGCAAATGGTTCAGGAATGAGCTTAAGGATTATTTAACAGAGACGCTGTTAAGCCAAAAATCGCTTCAGAGGGGATATTTCAAGCCGGATGCGGTAACAAAACTTATTTCAGAACACACCTGCGGAAGGCTTGACAACAGCGCAAAACTCTGGGCGCTTCTTATGCTTGAGCTGTGGCACAGGGAGTTTGCGGATGTGTGAGACAGTTCATTTGTCAGCAGGCACAAATACCTTCAAAACCTTTAGAAAACAATAATGATTAATTAGATGCCATGTTGCAACATTAGTTTTTTTGATATAAAATTATGCACATCAAATTTTAACATGGCATATTCAATGATATTGCCATAAAGCTTTCTCAGGCATCTATGCCTGCTGTTTATTTTTAAAATGGCTACAATAAAAATCATCCGCATAATAGCCCGTCTTAACATCGGCGGTCCTGCTATTCATACAATCCTTTTATCTTCCGAATTGGATAAATTAGGATATAAGACAATCCTTGTAAAAGGGACGGAAGGGCTGAGGGAAGGAAGTATGACAGACCTTGCCGAATCAAAAGGCATAAAACCTGTCGTCATCCCTGAGCTCGGCAGGGAGATAGGGCTCAAAAATGACCTTATCGCATTTTATAAACTGTATAAATTAATAAAAAATGAAAAGCCTGATATTGTCCACACCCATACGGCAAAGGCAGGGACTCTGGGCCGGCTGGCGGCGCGGCTGGCACGGGTGCCGGTGATTATCCACACCTTTCACGGGCATGTGCTCACAGGTTATTTTGGAAAATTGAAATCATGGATATTCGTCCGGATGGAAAGAATGCTGGCCAATATCTCCACAAGAATTATTACGCTCAGCGACGAGTTAAAGAGGGAATTGATGGGCATGGGCATTGGTGATGCGGAGAAATTTGAGATTATACCGCTCGGCCTTAAACTTGCGCCGTTTTTTGACCTTGCAAAATGCAGGGGCGAATTCAGAACTGAGATTGGTGTATCGTTGGATACTCTCCTTATAGGCATTGTTGGCAGGCTTGTGCAGATTAAAGGGCACAGGCAGTTCCTTGAAGGCGCAAAGATAATAACAGACCGCATGAAACATGCGGGAGTAACTTTTTATGAAGACCTGCTTAAGAAGGCAACGGATGTAAAATTTGTCATTGTCGGCGACGGGGAATTGAGGGAAGAACTTGAAGAGTATGCAAAAAAATTGGGCATTGCGGATAAAGTCATTTTCACTGGTTTCAGGCGCGACCTTCAGAGAATTTATGCAGACCTTGACATTGTTGCACTTACCTCATTTAATGAAGGCACGCCTGTGTCCATTATTGAGGCAATGGTCGGAGACAAGCCTGTTGTTGCAACAAATGTCGGCGGTGTGTCATCGCTTGTAAAAGACGGTGTTACGGGATTCCTCGTTCCGCCGGCGCGCGCGGATTTATTTGCAGAGGCCCTTATAAAACTCCTAAGCGATGCCCTCTTAAGAAAAAAGATGGGAGAGGCCGGCCGCCGCAGCGTGTTCCCCAAATACGACAGCTCCAATCTGGTGAAGGCAATGGATGAGCTGTACAGGTCTTTGACTAAAACAAAGAATTAGCTTCCGGCTGATTTCCCCCGGCAACCATCTGATTTTTTAAGCAATCCCATCTGTCGTAATTTGAAACTCATTACACCCTTAGAGTATCATTAGTAATTATGATTAAGAATTTCAGCACGACAGGAATAGGCAGTCTGCCGCTTCTGGACGCTAAAGAGGCGTGCAGGGTTGTATTTGAATCCGTTGACATCCCATTCTGGCCCCAGCTTCCCCACAGGAGCTTTCTTGAATTCATGATTCCGCAGTATACGGAAGGATTCCCGTTTGTAAAAATTGAGGGAGAGCATGTCTATGTGGATAAGGCCGATGAGCAGGCGGCGGCGGGTTTTTATGAGGCCATTGAAAAGGGCGCTGGATTTCCCATTTCCAAAGAATATGCACCGGGATTTTATACATTCCTTGATATTCTTAAACAGAGGAAAGAGAAATTAGACGTTGTGAAGGGTCATGTTACGGGACCCCTTACATTTACGCTGAGCCTGACTGACAGCCAGAAACGCCCTATTTATTTTGATGAGGAGATGAGAGAGCTGGCACTTTTTCTGCTTAAGGGTAAGGCGAAGTGGCAGATTGATAATCTCCGGCCTTTTGCTGAAAAAGTTATAATATTCATTGACGAACCCATACTCTCTGCGCTCGGCACATCAACTTACATTGGTGTGGATGCAAATGAGGCCTTGCGCATCCTTAAGGATATTTCAGACTATATCAAAGGCGAGGGGGCCATGACAGGCATTCATTGCTGCGGCAAGGCGGACTGGCCTCTAATCATTTCATCAGGCATTGACATACTGAACTTTGACGCATATTTTTTCTGGGATACCCTCGGCATTTATCCCGGCGAGATGAGGGAATTTATAGACAGGGGCGGATATATTGCATGGGGTATTGTGCCGACCATAAATAAAATAAAAGAGATAACAGCCAACGATTTAAAAGAACAGCTTGAACGGGGGCTTGTTTCGCTGGAGCAAACAGGCATAGCACGCGACAGTATAAGGAGACAGGCGATTCTTACGCCTTCATGCGGCACCGGTTCAATGGACGCCGGC
>JACQZD010000054.1 GCA_016207865.1 Nitrospirota bacterium | reverse complement strand
AATAAAACAACTGCTTTGTATGTTGTCATTCCCGCGAAGGCGGGAATCCATGAAAACGACTTTCTGGATTCCGCAACAAGTGCGGAATGACGAAAATGAAGCAACCCTGTAGCAAGTTACAGGGAATGATAAATTAAAATTTCCTCTCTGTGTTCTCTGTGGTTAAGATTCATCCTTTGTGCATTTTAATAAAGCTGCTTATGGACCGGTCGTATGTCTTCTCCGCCTCTTTGCTGAAAAAACACGCCGGAAGCTCGCCGCTGCCCCTGTGATAGTGCAGGCATTCACAGCACTTTAACTTTCTGCTGCAAGAGCTGTAAGTACAGTTGCAAAAGGCTTTATTTTTTTCCATCCGGCATTCCATCTTTATTTCTCCGGCGCAATAATTTAAAATGATGTATTTCATAGGATAATAGACAGCCGATTAATAATAAAGTAGGGAATGACAACACAAGAAATTTAAATGATGAAAATTAATCTAAAACAACTGCAGTAAAAAGAACTTTATGCATTTATTGAACGCCTCGGGCAAAGCTCTTACAGGGCAAGACAGATTATCAACTGGATATATAAAAAGTTTGCGGCCTCTTTTGACGAAATGACCGACCTGCCTGCGGCTCTGCGGGAGGAGCTGAAAAAAACAGCATACATCAGCAATGTTAATCTGCTGAAAAAGCAGGTATCCAAAGACGGCACGCAAAAGTTTCTCTTTGAGCTGGAAGACGGCAAAACAATTGAAAGCGTTCTTATTCCGGATAAAAACCGCCTTACGTTATGCATTTCATCTCAAGTCGGCTGTGCAATGGGATGCAAATTCTGCATGACAGGCCGGCTGGGGCTTAAAAGAAACCTCATGGCTTATGAGATAGTTGATCAGGTAATAGCTGCAAGCAGAATCATAGCTGAGGGGACTTTGAAACCTACAAGAATCACCAGCATAGTTTTTATGGGTATGGGCGAGCCTCTGAATAATTTTGATGAAGTTATAGAAGCTCTCCGGAGGCTGACCAGCCTCCTGGATTTCTCCGGACAAAAAATTACCGTTTCAACGGCAGGCATAGTTCCAAAAATCTCCGCCCTGGCCCAAAAAGGTCCGGGCGTAAATCTTGCCGTCTCCTTAAACGCCTCAACCGATGAGATACGGAGCAAAATCATGCCTGTCAACAAGCGCTATCCGATTAAGGAGCTTATAACCGCCTGCAGACGCTTTCCGCTGGCTCCGAGAAAGCGGATAACTTTTGACTATGTCCTCTTAAAAGGCATAAATGATTCAAAAACAGACGCTGTAAGGCTTACAAAACTGCTTAGAGGAATAAAATCAAAGGTGAATTTAATACCGTACAATCCCGTGCCTTCCATCGTGCCGCTTGAGGACAAAAAGCCTGAAGCGGAGCAGATACTCCTCTTTCAAAAAATATTAACAGATGCAGGGATAACAGCGATAATCAGAAAAAGCAAAGGGCAGGACATCCTTGCCGCCTGCGGTCAGTTGAAGGGAGGGGACTAACTGTTAACCATACGTAGCCGCAGGCTTTAGCCTGCGCTTTAAAAATCACGCAAACTAAAGTTTGCGGCTACATTAAATAACCGTCACTTCAAAAGGTTATTAATCGTTTTTATGAGTTCCTGTGTCTGGATGGGTTTTGTGATATAGGCGCTGGCTCCGATAGCCAGGGCCCTTTTTTTGTCTTCTTCAGCGCCTTCGGTTGTAATGATAATAATAGGCGTATTCTTGTACTTCTGGTCGCCCCTGAGAATGCTCACCAGCTTCAACCCGTCCATCAACGGCATATTAATATCCACGAGAATTAAATCAAAAGTATCAGTTGACAGTTTCTTTAGGGCATCCATGCCGTCAGTGGCCTCTACAACGTTAGAGTCTGTGAGCCTTTTCAGGACAAACGAAATTAACTGCCTCGTTGTAGGCGAATCATCAACAACCATGATATTATTAATTATCTTTACCATAATGTCCTGTTAGTAAGTCCCGTCCTTTCTTACGCGGCTCACCCTGCCTGCTATTCCTGACTTTTGAATCTTTTTAAAATTTCCGCGGGTATTTGCTGAAGCGGAGCAATCATATCAGCGGCTCCGATTGATATAACTTCATTGGGCATCCCGAATATGACAGCGCTTTTCTCTGACTCGGCTATCGTAAAGCCTCCCCTTCTTTTGATTTCTTTCATCCCGGCCTTCCCGTCGCTGCCCATTCCCGTAAGGACTATGCCGATTGTCTTTGCCCCAAAAGTTTCTGCCGCGCTCATCATCATCATATCAATTGACGGGATATAGATATCATCCTCAGTGGAATTCTTAATAGTCACCACAGTTTCACCCCTTGTCCTGTTTAGTATCATATGATGACCGCCGGGACAAATGAGCGCCTTTCCGGTTTCAACAGCCTCGCCGTGCTCCGCCTCTTTAACGGTAAGGGCGCTGACCTTATTAATCCTGCTGGCAAATTGTCTTGTAAACCCGTACGGCATATGCTGGCTGATGAGTATGGGCGATGGAAAATTCCCGGGCAGCATTGAAAGCACCACCTGAAGCGCAGCCGGACCCCCGGTTGAAGCGCCTATGGTAACTATCTCTATATCTTCGTCTTCAAACCTTCCGTGACTTTCCGGCATAACTGCATCTTTATACCCTATCCATGAGATATTTTTCCTGAGTTTATCCATATTTAAGGAGGTAATGCTCAGTACCTTTCTTAACAGGTCGCTCTCTATTGATTCAAGCTCTTTTGAAGCGCTTTTGGTCGGCTTAACTATAAAATCCACCGCGCCTAATTCCAAGGCCTTAAAGACAGTGGATTTTTCTCCG
Source organism: Nitrospirota bacterium (assembly GCA_016207865.1). Taxonomy (GTDB): domain Bacteria; phylum Nitrospirota; class Thermodesulfovibrionia; order UBA6902; family DSMQ01; genus JACRGX01. The sequence continues at coordinate 404 of JACQZD010000054.1, read as the reverse complement.
TGGGAACTGACAATGATAACAGGCAAAGGGTTTTCTTCCATCAGCCATCTGAGGAGCGTAAAACCGTCAACTCTCGGCATTTCAAGGTCCAGCGTAATGACGTCCGGCTTTAATTTCATGACTTTTTTCATCCCGTCATAGCCGTCAACCGCAACCCCCGCGACTTCTATGGCAGACGACTTCTCAAGCATCCTCTTTATTGTCTGCCGGTTAAACGCAGAGTCGTCAATAATTAAAACTCTGATTGGTTTTGGTCCTTTTCCATGCATAATTTACAATCCCTGCCTCTCAGGTTTTTGATACACCATATCGTTAGTAAAATGCTTTAAAGAAAACGCCGTAGAAAGCTTTACAAGCGATTCCGTATGCCCCAGCACCATGTAACCTCCGTCTACAAGGCAGTT
>JACQZD010000053.1 GCA_016207865.1 Nitrospirota bacterium | reverse complement strand
AGGTTGATGTGAGGATAATTGCGGCAACAAACAAAAACCTGCAGGATGAGATTAAGAAGGCAAACTTCAGGGAGGACCTGTATTTCAGGCTGAACGTAATCCCGGTAAATGTCCCTTCGCTCAGGGAAAGAAAAGATGACATCCCGCTTCTGGTAGAGCACTTCCTTAAAAATTTCGCCCTGCAATACGGCAGGAAGGCAAAAAAGATCAGTCAGGCCACGCTTGACGCCCTGGTAAGCTATGACTGGCCCGGCAATGTAAGGGAGCTTAAAAACACCATTGAGCGTTTTGTAATAATGAATACCACTGAAACCATTGACTCAAAGGACCTCCCATCCCTCGGCAGCGCGGAGCCTGATTATCTCAATTATAAGACTCTGCGAGAGGCGCGGGAGCGGTTTGAAAAATATTTCATTCTTAAAAAACTCAGCGAAAACAACTGGAACGTCTCAAAAACAGCAGAGGACATGGAAATAGAAAGAAGCAACCTCCACAGAAAAATCAAGGCGCTGGGGATAGATTTGGGGCGCGAGCAGGATTAGCTTTTAAGTGAATTTTTTAAATAGACAGAAGTACAATCAGCAAGCGCTGTGTAAAAATCATTTTCCGTTCCTTTTTTTATCTTTTCGCAACACAAGGGTATCCACTTACTGAGAATTTCGTTCATGAATGCCCCCTGCCTCTCTGTGTACCTCTTTGCAGCCGTAATATCAGCCTTCTTCAACGCCTCAACTTCACTGTAAATCAGAAAATACATGAATTCCAGCTCAACAGATATGTGATCCGGCAATTCCCTGAAATTGCTGTCCCTGCGAAGTCCCTCTTCCTCATACAGCTTAATAACCTTCATAGTGGAATCACCCATGACAATTTTAGCATTGTCAAGATATACCGAGCCGTAAGGAGGCGCCTTAAGCTCGTAAGGTCCGACAAAGAGCTTTGCATATTCTACTGAAAGGTCCTCATTGCTGTATTTCAGGATGTTATTTTCCATTTTGACGGAAAATACCGAAGCCTCAGGGCATATTTTTTTCAGATGCCCTGTGAGGTTAGACAAAAGACTTTCACCGAGAAAAACATCTTTCTGGGGCATGCAAAAACACGCTGACAAAAACCTGTAGCAGTCGCCTGTCATGCTCTTATGCAGAATAACTTCGCTGTTCATATTTGATTTTTAAAGGTGATGGAATTGCCATAAAGCAATTCCATCACCTGAAATTCGTAAAAATCCTACGCTGTCTTTGCCTCCGGCTTAAAACTCCTTATGTAGAAAACATTAGGCTTTGTGCTTTTTTCAAGTTCCGAATCCTTCAGCCATGCGCCTTTGTTGTCTTTAAGCCTCATTGGCTTATATTTTTTAATAAGCTGGCTTACCTTGCTGTCAGGGTTTTCAAGGTCTCCGAATATGCGCGCCTGCGACGGGCATGACACTACACAGTACGGGTCTTCGCCCCTTCTAACCCTGTGGATGCAGAATGTGCACTTTTCTATCCAGCCGTCCGGCCTTACGTCTTTGAGATCACCTTTCCCTTTTGTCTCTTTAGGATTTTTATAATCCTTTTCGTCCTTATATGCGTAAGCATGTTTATGAGGGGGAACGGCATTTGCCTTGCCGGCGACTTCTGCAGGCGAAGACGTGCAGCCCTTTATCAGTTCTTTATTGTCCTTATAAAATTCATGAGTCTCCTGCCCGACCTCATTAAAGCTTATAACGCTGTACATCTCTTTTTCTTTTTCCACGTCTTTTGCACTGTAAGGGCAGTCTTCCTGGCATTTCCTGCACTGTATGCAGTATTTGTAATTGTACATCGTGATGCCGTCCTCGGTTTTGTACAACGCCTTGGGCTCCGGGCACCTTTTCTTGCATAACGGCTCGGCGCAGTGATTGCAGAGGACGGGAACTGCCGCAAATGAAACATCCGGAAATTTTCCCTCTGTCTTAAAAACAAAGTCAGCCCAGTTGAACATTTGAAAGGTCTGCTTTTTGTTTCTCATCTGCGGGTTGTTTTCAGTCTTGCAGGCAAGAGCGCAAGCCCCGCAGCCTACGCATTTTTGTAAATCTATGACCATTGCATATTGCATATCTTAATCCTCCTTTCAGTTAAACCTTTTCTATCTTCACTCCAGTGAATCCGCCGTTTCTCGCCGTACTGCCTGTGAGGCGTTCATAATCATCGGGCAGTATGTCATTGTTGTTGCCGCCCCTCGGAATGAACTTTGAATAATCCTTTGCGGCAATCCTTCCGTAAGCCCAGTGCCCCTGACCATAGCACTTTGCAACAGTTCCGGGCCTCACGCCTTCCCACAGCTTTGCCTTGACTGTCATAGTGCCTGTGGGCGAGGTAACCTTTACAGTGTCACCGGTTTATATTTTCAGTTTCTGGCCGTCCAGGGGATTTATCTTTATGACATCATCCCAGCTTTCATCACCCACATCAACCTTTTTAAACTCCTGATACCATGAGCAGTTCTGGCTTCTGCCTTCCCTGTTGAGCCTGGATTTGTAATCAATAAACGTAAACGGATATTCCTTATTGTCCCCATGCCTTTTGGGCGGCTCGTAATGAGGCACAAATGCCGTTTCTCCCTTTGCGAGATAGCCTGAAGCCTCAAGAATATCATCAACAGTGGTTTTGTTTTTCTCAGCGGCTGCGCTGAGCGCCTTTTTCAGGGTCTCACTGTAGAACTCAAATTTCTTTGTCTCTGTCGGAAAGTTGCCCCACAGTTTCCTGAATGTGTAAGGTTCAGTATTGTATATTCCCTTTTTCTTACAGTCCTCCCATCCGTCAAGTTTATCGCCTTTAAGGGGCTCTTTGGGTTTCCATACTGGCGCGCTCACAATCTTTACAGCAATCTCTGTAAATTCTTCAGCGCTTACAGGAGTCTTTCCTGTTTCAGGGTCTTTGAACTCTGTAGAGAAATAGTCATAGATATTTGGAAATCCTTTTGCCTTTAATTTCTCCGCAAGCAGCCACATTATCTCAGTCTCATCAGCCTTCACATCCCATATCCTCTTAACGACAGGCTGTTGTATTGAGAGATGGGCATGCAGGTTCCCCTTGTTATCAACAGCAGACAGCTTTTCCGCGGCGTGATGTGCAGCAGGAAGGACTATGTCTGCAAACTGCACCATTTCTGAGGGGTTAGTGCCTATATGGACATAGAACGGTATCTTTGTCATTGCCTTGTCCCATCTGTCGGTTCCGGTACAGGAGAAGTTAAAGTTAGCCCAATAGCTGACGGCAACCTTTATATCATAGGGGTCGCCTGCCAAAACAGCATTGGCAACATTATTTGTTATAACACTGCTTCCTGCCTTACCTTCTGATATCCCGGGGAAATTCTTTCTTCCCCTCTGGTCTATCTTCGGTTTTTTGCTGCCGTCCTTTGCTATTCCGTCCATATATTTATCAAAGATTTCTTTGTCCTTATCACCATGACCCGGAAGTTTATGCGTGGGAACCTTTGGATTTCTTAAGGTGCCTCCCTCATTATCCGCAGAGCCGAGGAGTCCGTTTAAGGCGTGAACCGCCATGGATGGGTATGCACCCCTCGGGCTCATTACCGGACCAGGGCCAAGCCAAACAGCCGCTGCCGGAGCTGCCTTGCCCATACCCTTTGCTACCCTTATAATCTGTTCTTTGCGGATTAGGGTCACTTTTTCCGCCCATTCAGGCGTCCTGTCTTTCAGTTCAAGATTCCACCATTTTACCAGCCCGTTGGTATGCTTTTCCTCAAATAATGTCTCATCAACCGTCTGTCCGGCCTTGAACAGGTTTTTGCCGTCTTTGAAATCTCCGACAAACTCCTTGCTCCACAGCCCTTCAGTGAGAATCACATGCGCTATAGCAGTTGCAAGTGCGCCGTCTTCGCCGGGCTTAACCGGAAGCCATTCATGCGACTTTGCGGCGGCAGCGCTGAGTCTCGGGTCCACCACCGCTACAGTCGCGCGGTCTAAAATATCGCCGAATTTGTTAATGGCATTGGGAACCATCCTGTTGGAGCTGAGCGGGTCGCATCCCCATATAAGAAGATATTTTGTCCGCGCAAGGTCATAATCCCTGTAGCCCCAGTTAAGCAATATAAGTAGTGGTGGGAGAATACCTCCCTCTAATAAGTAAAAATTTATGGGTTTCATTGTCTTTTCTGAGTTCCATCATCTTATCGGCAACTGCGTCCAGCGCCTCATCCCATGTGATGGGAACAAACTTCGGGTCCACGCCCCTGCCCTTCTGCGGGTTCGTTCTTTTCATCGGGACCTTAATCCTGTCCGAATCGTAAAGCTCCTGAAGCATCAAATGCCCCCTCGGACAGACAAACCCATGATTAACCTTAGACAACTGATTGCCCCTTACTTTTACCGCCCTGCCGTCCTGAACAAAAAACTCGCAGGGACACCATTGCGTGCATCCCTGGCAGGTGGATGCTATCCAGCTTCCGGTCTCAGCCTGAGCCTTCTCATCCGCAAAGGCCAGAGAATTCAGTATCGGTCCGCTGGCGGCAGCCAGTATGCCTGCTGCTGCAGTAGCTTTCAGAAATTCCCTTCTGTTAATTCTCATGCTCTCCTCCTTTCATTGTTTGGTCTGCTTCTTAAGTTCACCAACTAAGTCTTCAAAAGAACTTATTGCCGTCTCAATCAGCAATACAGCATATTTTTTATTGTGCACTCCTCCTCCGGCCTCAACAATCCTCAGGTTATACTGTCCGTCTTTTAACATCGTCTCAGCCTTTTTTAAGTTTTTTGCTGACACCCTGCCCTTTGACGCCTCAATGGCGGCTATCGCCTCCTTTTCCTTGGCTCTGGCTTCCTTCAGCATTTCCAGCGTATCGGATTTCCACTTCTTTGCCAGACTGCCTTCATCCTCCGCATGACAGCGGATGCAGTTGGCATTCTGTTCTGCAATATGTTCCCTGTGCATCATATTTTTATCGTCTGCTTTTGTCAGCATGTCTGCAGAATATTCATGACAGTGGAAACAGTCCTCCCTCTTGACTGCACCCTTGCCCTGAATTATCTGATAATGGCAGCTCTGGCAGGATACCTTGGACTTTTCAAGCGATTTATGTGTGACTATCTTTTTATCGGGATCAGAAACCTCCACTTGTTTTTGAAGGGGTTTATCGGGAATTGTATGGCATAAGGAACATTTTGCGCGTCCGTCATTAAATTCCGCATTTTTAAAATGGCATAGATGACAGGCCAGCTTCGGCACCTGAAAATGTTTGCCTGTCCTGACATGCTGGTGGCATGTATTGCAGTGAAGTTTCTGCCCGTCTATTGTCTTATCCAGATGCGTTTTATGGATAAAAGGAACTTCTTTGGTCGTATTCTCTCCCTTAAAAATAAACTTCTGAGTTTCAAATTTTTCAGAAGGGTGGCATTTGGATGTAGTGCAGCTTTCGTCAAGAACCCGTGCAGCTTTCCTGACCTCAGTCTCCCCTTCCGCAAGGTATGAAAAAAGCTGAGCCAGTCCCTTAAGCTTGCTCTTCAGGGCGTTTTTCTCGCCGGGCGCATAATGACAGTCAACGCATGCGACATCTTTATGCTTGGATACCATCCATGAATTGTAGGGTTTTTTCATGATATGACATCTTGTGCCGCAGAAATTAGAGGTGGAAGTATATTTATTTACAGCAAGAATTGCTGCAGTAACCGCAGCGATGAGGATAAGCAGGAGGATAATTGTTTTCTTAATACTGCCCCTCATTGTTTAATATTATCAATCAGAATAGCAGAAATATCAAGTAATATCTCTAATGGGAATCTATGTTTCTTTTATTATCTTATTGAGCCTTTCTTCAACAAAACTTTTTATCTCCTTAAGCCTTTTCTCATCCCCTGCCTCAAACCTCAGGACCAGCGCAGGCTGGGTGTTTGACGCCCTGATTAAGGCCCATCCGCCGTCAAATTTTATCCTTATGCCGTCAATGGTGACAGAAGGGTATTCCCTGAACGCCTCTACGGCTTTATCAACAATCTTAAACTTTATCTCATCTGGACAGTCAAATCTTATCTCCGGGGTTGACGTCATGCGGGGCGCATCTTTCAGCAGTGCCTTTGTGCTGTACGGCTGTCCTGCCTTTTTAATTATTTCCAAGAGCCTGAGACTTGCATAAATTGCATCATCATAGCCAAAATACCTGTCGGCAAAAAACAAATGTCCGCTCATCTCTCCGGCAAGCAGGGCATGTTCCTTCTTAAGCTTTTCTTTAATCAGGGAATGCCCGGTCTTCCACATTATAGGTACTCCGCCGTGCGCGGCAATGTCATCATAAAGCGTCTGAGAGCATTTGACCTCGCCTATAATTTTTGCTCCCTTATTTTCTTTCAGAATATCCCTCGCAAAGATAATCATCAGCCTGTCGCCCCAGATGACTTCACCCTCTTCGTCAACCGCGCCTATTCTGTCCGCATCGCCGTCATAGCCTATCCCTGCATGGGCCTTTGTCTTTTTTACCTTTGCAATCAAATCCGCAATGTTTTTTTCAACCACCGGGTCCGGGTGATGATTGGGAAATCTTCCGTCAGGCTCGCAATACAGTTCAACAACCTCTGCGCCAAGCAGTTTTAACAGCTTCGGCGCAACAAGACCTCCGGTGCCGTTGCCTGCGTCAACTACTACCTTAATCCCCGACAGGCTCTGAAACTTATCTTTTATGAAATTTATATAGTCGTCAATTATCGGATAACTTTCAACCATACCACTGCCGTTTCTAAAGTCCTTTGCATCCAGTACGCCTCTGACGGCCTGAATAGTATCGCCGAACAAAGTCTCCCGGCCCACGCTCAGTTTAAAACCGTTAAATTCAGGCGGGTTGTGGCTTCCGGTTATCATAATGCCGCCGTCTATGGGAAGTTTAAAAAGTGAATAATACTGCAAGGGCGTCGGACAGACGCCGAGGTCCACAACATCTATCCCAGAGTTATTTAATCCTCTGACAAGGCTCTCCTGAATTATTCCTGAGTGCAGTCTTGCATCCCTGCCGACGCTCACCTTAGCCCGTTCTTTTTTTACAGACTTCAGCAGGTAAGAGGCAAAGGCCCTGCCTATGAGTTCCGCAACCTCTTTTGTTAAATCCTTTTCCCATATGCCCCGTATGTCGTACTGCCTGAAGATAGAAGGATTGATCATTTATTGCCTCCTGAAAATTTTTTATTAAGTATAACATAACATTATTTTTCAAAACATCATATCGGGCTCTTAACTGTTTTACCTGTGGTATAATTTTCTTTATAAAATGACGACGCTAAGCGCTTTACTGTCAAAAAGGGCAGAGGAACATCCCCGCAAGACCTTCATCAGGTTTGAAAAGAGAAAACTCTCATACTCAGAGATAGATGAAAAAATCAGCCTCACAGCCCGGGGGCTGAAAAAACTTGGCTTAAATACAGGAGACCGCATTGCAATACTCATGGAAAACTGCCCTGAATACATCATCTCTTACTTTGCCATACTCAGGGCAGGCGGCATAGTTGTACCCATAAACATATTTCTCACCTCATCAGAGGTATCTTATATCCTGAAAGACTGCGGATGCCGGATGCTGATATACGGAAAAAAATTCTCATCCCACGCCGGAGAAATAAAAAATGACATCCCTGATATCGGGATTTTGATGTTCCCGGAAATCTCGCACCCCCATTTGACAAAAAATTCCCCCTTCCCCCCTTTGTCAAAGGGGGGTGAGGGGGGATTTGCAGAAGATGAAGGTGAAACCGCCGTAATCCTCTATACATCCGGCACAACGGGTTTTCCAAAAGGCGCAATGCTTACACACAAAAATCTGCTCTCAAATGCAGAGGCGTGTATAAAAGTCATGCGCCTCACAGCAGAAGACAGGATATTATTATTCCTTCCCCTGTTTCATGCATTTACATTTACCGTATGCGTAATTCTTCCGGTGTATGCAGGAGCCTGCATAGTCCTCCTGCCTTCAGTAAAACCATTTTCCAGAGTTTTAAAAAGCATTTTTAAAGACAGGATAACGCTGTTTATCGCAGTCCCTGCAATTTACAACATACTTGCCAGGAGAAGACTGCCGTTCTTTTTAAAATACATACTGAAATATTTTCTGAAGATAAAGACCTGCGTATCCGGCGCAGCGGCCTTGCCCGAGGAAACGCTTAATACTTTTGAGAAGCGGTTTAACCTGCCGCTTCTTGAAGGCTACGGACTTACCGAGGCCTCGCCTGTTGTGTCCGTCAACCCCCTGCAAGGCGTGAGAAAGGCAGGTTCTGTGGGTCCCCCGCTTCCGGGGATTGAAGTAATTACAGCCGGAGACGACGGCAGGTTTCTTGAAAAAGGAAGTACAGGCGAACTTGCAGTCAAAGGGGATAATGTCATGAAGGGGTATTTCAACAAGAAAGAAGAAACAGAGGCAGTGCTGAAAAACGGCTGGCTTTACACCGGAGACATCGCAAAAATTGATGAAGACGGGTATATCTTTATCGTTGACAGGAAAAAAGATCTTATAATCATTGACGGAATGAATGTCTATCCCCGTGAGGTTGAAGACATCGTATTAAAAAATCAGGCGGTTGAGGAGTGCGCCATGGTCGGCATACCTGACGGTAAAGGGTCTGAAATTCCCCTGCTTTATATAAAAAAGAGGGACAGCGCCGTGCTTAACGAGCAGGAACTAAGAGAATTTTTAAAGGGGAAGGCGGCGCAATTTAAAATGCCGAGAAGGATAATATTTATTGAGGAATTTCCAAAGACGGCCACGGGCAAGATAAAAAAAGCGGAGTTGAGGAAACTGCCGTCTCCGTAAGATTCAGACTCTGTCTCATAGAGGTTGTCAAAAATGAATTATACTGTTAAACTATTATCTCTTGACAACAGGCGTATGTCTCTTATAATTTAAGAAAAACCATCAAGGAGGCTAATATGACAAAAGCAGATTTAGCGGACACGATTTTTGAAAAAGTCGGTCTTTCAAAAAAGGAATCAATGGACATTCTGGAAACCCTTTTTGATTCAATGAAGGCAATCCTTTCAGAAGGAGAGTCTATCAAAATAGCCGGTTTTGGAACATTTCTGGTCAGGAAGAAAAAGGCGCGCAAGGGAAGAAATCCGAAGACAGGGGCGGAACTGCAGATCACTCCGAGAAAAGTAATTACATTTAAACCGAGCATACAGTTTAAAACTGCTGCGGATAAAGGTCTGTAAACTGCGGTTGTTAAATACAGCCCTTGCCTGTAAATAAAGCAATGCCTGAAAAGCTTTTTTATAAAATCGGTGAGGTAAGCGGGATAGCCGGGGTTGAACCCTATATCCTGCGATATTGGGAATCAGAATTCCCATTTTTAAAACCGGGCAAAAATAAAGCCGGCCAGCGAGTCTATACAAAAAAGAATCTGGATCTCGTGCTTCAGGTCAAGCATCTTTTGTATCAGGAAAAATATACCATTGCGGGGGTAAGGAAGAAATTTAAGGACTCTACCATGAAGGCAGACCCTGCGGTAACAGAGACAATTGACCGGGTCAAAAAGGGACTCAGGGCGATTTTAAAAACATTAAAATAGGCCGTTTGAAATTCCCAAGTCACTCGTTCCGTACAACGGCATATATACCCTCAAAACTTTAAGAATGCAACTATGAGTATTATCTGTCACGCTGTAAAAATTTTAAGGCTTGTACCCTGAACAATTTATAAAAAGGCAGCATGACGCAATGGTGTTGCCTTAAAGTTTTTCAGACATACATGCCGTTGTAGTTCAGCTTGCATCTTGCATCCTGCATCCTGTATCTTATACCGTAGCAATTCGGGGCGTAGCGTCCCGACTGTGTCGGGAGTTGCGCACTCGCTTGAAAATTGTTTAGTTGTAATGAAATGACTTCGGGGCGTAGCGCAGCCTGGTAGCGCACTCGCTTGGGGTGCGAGTGGTCGCCCGTTCAAATCGGGTCGCCCCGATTGTTTTACTTCCTCAAAAACACCTGACTTCTGCTAAAATATTC
>JACQZD010000202.1 GCA_016207865.1 Nitrospirota bacterium | reverse complement strand
TAAGTATACTATAAAAAACAGGGTTTGTGAATTTTTTGCAGAAAATTAATTCAAAAAATAAAACCGCGGGGATAATTCTGCTATAATTACAGCAGGCGCAGGCAGTTTTTACCCTGGAAAAACAGGAGCCATATATTGGAACATAAAGAAAAAGAACATACTGCCAAAACTATAATAAAGTATTCCTCCAGCAACTTTTACAAACAGTTATTAAGCGTCTTTAATGCCTTCATAAAACCCAAACTCCTCTCTCCTGAAATGTTCGGCCTGTGGAACCTTCTTTATATCATCCCTACATACGTACCTTATATTCATTTAGGTTCGCGTTATTCAATGCGTTATTTTATTCCTTATCACGAGGAAAAAAAAGAACTGCAGAAAATAGACGACCTCAAGGGAAGCGTATTCTACGGCACTCTTTATTTAAACATTTTAGCCGCGGCAGTTATCGTCATTGCCGCCTTTACAGGCAACTTTAATCTTGTTACAACGACAGGGCTGATTGCAATGGCAGCCCTTGTGCTCATATGGTGGTATTATGAATATTACATCAACTATCTCAAGGCGCGGCAGGACTTCAGCCTTATCACATCTTCAAATTATCTCCTGACTACTGTCGCTTTCTTCTCAAGCCTGCCCCTGCTCTATTTCTTCAATATCTACGGCTTATACATCAGCGCGGTACTTTCAAATCTCGCCGTTATTTTCTATCTGAGGGCCAAGCACCCCCTCGGGATTAAAACAGGATTCAGGTATTCTGTTTTTGCGGACCTTGTTAAAAGGGGCTTCCCTATTATGATTTTCTTAATCAGCGACCTTATGATAAGGACCTCGGACCGGATTGTAGTTTCTTATTTTTTAGGCAATGAACAGTTAGGCTACTACAGTATTGCCATCATGGTCCTGAATTTTGTCATGCAAATCCCCGGCGCCTCCCGTGAAGTCGTTGAGTCCAAGTTAATGAAAGATGCCGGGAGCAATTCCAAAGAGGCAATTCTCAGGGAGTATTTTTTCGGTCCCCTTGTTAAAACGGCTTATTTGATGCCCCTCCTGCTCGGCCCTATTGTCATTGTCCTGCCCGTGCTTATCCCTGTATTATTACCCAGATACATTCAGGGGATTGTTTCGGCGCAGATAGTGACGCTCGGATGTTATTTCCTGTCCATGTCATACACCGCGCGGGGGGTTTTGATTGCCAACGGCCTGCAGTTAAAGGCTTTTTATATTTCCGTCCTGGTGCTGATAGGGAATATCGCCCTGAGCATCATTTTACTGAAATCCGGTCTGGGCATTAAAGGCGTTGCCATCTCCTGCAGTATTTCTTATTTTCTGCTTTTTATTGGTTTTTTCATGTTTATTAAGAAAATGTGCTTTCATAACCGGGATGACTGGAAAACCGCAGTAACGGCATTGAGCCTGCCGTTTCCCGTCATGTGCGGCGCAATAGTTTTACTTAATTACATCTCCGCTTATTTGTCCTTAAATATATTTGTTTCAGCTGTGCTCAGCGCCCTTATTTTTTATGCGGTCATGTTAACAGTCGTTAACAAGGCAGAGAAGCAGTATTGTTTTCTGAAAGGAATCAGGCTGAAAAATTTATGGCAGGAACTGTAACCGGCAATACATTGTTTTTTAATATTCACTCTTTGGTAAGGATAAAAGCCGAAGGCCTTGTCCCTGAGGCAGATAAATTACTGCTAAGACATTTCAGGCTTTTCCCGGATAAGGATGGACTGCAAGGCAGCAAAGCAGACATCCTTATATCTCAACTCAGGCACAAAGATATGCCTTTTTTACAGAGACGCAATGCACGGGATCCCTCCGCGTTTCAGGTAAGCAAGCACAACGGTGACTTTTTTATTGTATTCGGCAGTATCAAAAAGCCTGACATCCTCATCAAACTCTCTGAAAAAATTGAGCTGTTCTATACCCCGAAGAAAGGCTGTGCGTGGAGAATATTTGACTGCCTTGTGCTTTGCATCCAGCTTGCCCTTCAGAAAAAAGGCGGAATGCTTTTTCACGGCTCTGTCATGAATCAGGCGGATAAGGCCGTCCTGCTTATAGGTCCCGGCGGCATAGGGAAATCAATCCTTGTGCTGAACATGCTGAAGGAAGGCTGGAATTATCTGAGCGAAGACAAGTTTATTTTATTTGATGGGAAGGCTTATATATTCAGAGATTACATACCCCTTACTGATTATCATTTTGATATATTCCCGTGGCTTTACGGCATGAGATCACTGGATAAGAATACACTAAGGCATACCGCGTTCAGAAAGCGTTTTAAAAAACTTGCAGAGAGTTATCTTCCGTCCTCCGTGCTTCAGCATTTGAAATACCTCTACAATCCTCCTATGTTTACAGATGCGGCTGATATTTGTCCGGACTGTAAAATTATTCATACCGCGGAGCCTTCAACAGCATTGATTTTAATTCCCGGAGCTGAGTTCAGCTTTGCAGAAGCCGGGAAAGAAGAGATTATCGGAAAAATCAAAGCCATTCAGTGGTCGGCATTTCCAATGTTTGAAGATGTCCTTAGGCTCCTCTCGCTATACGGTTATGAGAGCAGGCATGACATAGATAATATCATAGAAAAGAGCCTCAGCGTCCGCAGATTTTATGCGGTAACCATCCCCAATGAAAGCCCTGATAATATATACAGGAATTTTAAGAAATGTTTAAGTCAAGTGTCATAATTCCCACATATAACAGGCCCGAAGAGCTGAAAAACTGCGTCAAGTCGCTATTGGAGCAGACAGTGAAGCCCCATGAGATTATCATTGTTGATGACGGAAATCTCAAGGAACTGCCCTTTGAAAAAGAATGTAAAGAGGCCGGCATACGGTATCTATATCTCAAAAAAGACACGCCCGGGCTTACGGCGTCAAGAAACTTAGGGATAAAGGCCTCAACCGGAGACATAATTTTCTTCCTTGACGACGACGTGGTTTTATATTCCGACTATACAGAAAAAATACTCGCCGTATATGAAGAAGACGCTGAAGAAAAGATAGGCGGCGTGGGCGGGGCCATAACAAATCCAAAGCCCCTTAAACTAATCCAGCGTCTGCGGAGAATAGTCAATATTATTTTTTTAATATCAGGCTTCCAAGAGGGCAAAGTTCTTGCTTCCGGGTTCAGCACAAATTACGGCGCAACCGGTTCGCCCATACGCAAAAAAACCGAGGTTGATTTCCTCTCAGGCGGCGTAAGTTCTTTCAGGAGGGGACTCTTTGACAGTTTCGCATTTGACACCGGGTTTTTTCACAAATACCGCATTGGAGAGGACAAAGAATTTACTTACAGGGTGTCCAGAAAATATAAACTTATCTATACACCCGACGCAAAACTCCTGCATATGGAATCTCCGGAAATGAGGCCTGATGATTTTGCAAGAGGGAGGATGTTTGTCCTGTTTTCATATGTTTTTTTCACTCGGTATAAAAAAAGTGGAATATTAAGCAGGCTCTTGTTTTATTACGCCCTTTCGGGATATGCATTATCGCGCGCAATAATTTTTATCTTCTCGCCAAACAGGAGAACGCTGGAACGGTTAAGAGGCGTTCTTCAGGGAATAAAAGAAATCTTTTCCGGAGAAGCAGCGGTCGTCAGATAAAGGCAACCCCTTCAAGTGACTTAATTGCCAGCATCTGCAGGGAGGCAAGAGGCGGAAAAATCTATTAGGGCAATACCTTAAAACATGTCATGCGGCAAGTGAAAAATGTATAACTTACCTATGTAGACTTTTACCGATTGCCGCATGACATCTCAATAATAAATTATTGCATTTCTAAGAGATTTTTATGCCTCTTGCCTCCCTGCAGATAATTTTTTAATACATTGTTCAGTTAACGCGCTGTTTTACTACTTCACCACCGGCTCTCCGGTATAGACGACCCTGAATTTATTTACGGGGATTTTTTCAACATTTTTATAAAAACCGGGGAAAAGTTTGTCCCATTTCTTCCGGTTTCCGTCAGATGATGGAGCCAGCAGTTGAGCCTGCAAAGCCATAGCCCCGCCGTTGTCTCCTAAAAACATACCGTATTTCTGAAGTGTCCTTGCTATAATCTTTCCTTCCCTGCTAAGTCCCCACTTATCAAAGTACTTTTCTGTGAGCAATGGGTCAAGCTGAAAGCGCATGCCTTCAATAGGATATTGCCTGCCTGCATGCCTGCCGTCACTGCGTGATGCAGGAGGCAGAAAGATGTTTTTGACGTTTTCCGCCTGCCGGTTTTTGGGGGAAGTAAAGACAAGGGCATGGCGTATCTCCCCTGCCTTTAACTCCTCGGGCCTGATAAGTCCTGCAATAAGCGGAAAACCCGACCCGCGTCCTCCGCGCACCTGCCATCTCTCCCCTTCTTTGTAATCTCCAACGCCTGTTCCATCAAGCCGCCAGATATTTAATGTGGTGGATTTTGGCGTCTTGTCATCTATCCAGCCGAATCTTGAAAGCTCCCATGAAATCCCTTTAAAAAAATCAATGATGCAGATATGTCCGTCCACCGTAGGCTCTGCCCACATGTTTTTTAATACCGGAATCCCTTCATCGCTCCAGCCGTCTCTGTCTTTATCCCATGTGTCAAAAATCTTATCGCTTCTCACTTTAAGCAGAGGGATGTTATCAGAATTTACCACCCAGACAGGAATACTGTAAACTTTGGCAAGCCGTATATTTTTAGCCTCTGCTGAGGCAAAGGCAATAATCTCATCTGAATCAGGATGTGTCAGGGCATCTGCCTTAACAGGTGTATTCCACAGCGAATCGTCTGAAAACGGCCTCCATAAACCGGGAAGGCTCTGCCCGACAACAGCGGCATTTGTGTAATCGCCGGAATATAACTCGTGAAAAACAGTTTTTACCTGAGAAAGCTCTTTTGCATATACCAGAGCAAATACAAAACCGACAGCCGCTGCGGTAAAAAAACCAGTCAGGGTTATGTACCATTTAAAATCCTTATGCAACATGATTTTTTATGCCGTAAACCTTAAAGGTTTTCTCCATCATTCCCGCAATTGAGAATTTTTCAGAGACCATTTTGTATGCGGCCTTGCCCATCATCGCGCTTTCTGCAGGGTTTTCAATAAGCCGTAGGATACCTCTTTCCAGAGCCTCTGAACTGCCGGGCTGTACCAATAATCCTGTCCTGTTGTTTTCAAGCAAATCCAGAATCCCGCCTGTTGCTGTTGCAAGAACAGGCAGGGCGCATGCACATGCCTCAAGCAAAGCATAAGGGTGCCCTTCGGACAAAGACGGCATGCAAAAGGCATTACAGCAATTCAGGATTTCCCTCACCTCATTGCTAAAACCTGTGAAATGTATATTTCCTTCAAGTTTTTCATCTATAACAAGAGATTGCAATTCCTTCTTCATCCTCCCTGCCCCGATAATAAGGCCGTGGAGCCGGGGATGTTTTTTCACCGCGTTTTTCATAGCTTGTATAAAGTATTTATGCCCTTTCACAGGCTCAAGGCGGCCCACTACTGCAATGAGATAATCATCTTCCCTGATGCCGAATAATTTTCTCACGGCACAATCACCCTCAGGGGATTCCGTTATTTTTATGCCGTTGCTGATTATTGCAATACGCTTTTTGTCAATATTCAGGCTTTGGAGATATGCAGAAACTGACTCCGAGACTGCAACAAACCGGCATTTAAAAAACTTGTTGATACGCAGTGTGCCTTCATAGAGGAATTTTTTTATGCCCTTGTCAGTAATGCCGTAAGAACTGTGGACCGTGGAAATCCTGACCGGAACGCCTGCCGCGGCAGCAGCTGACAATCCCCAGAACTGCGACTGGGGATTATGGGCATCCACAATTTTGAAATTATTAGAACGGATAATCCGCCTGAGCGTAAAAAACATCAATGGATTGCCGCGTCCATGAGTTAAAGCAATAATAGACAATCCGGCAGTCACAAGTTTTTTATGCAATGGAGAATTATTTAATACAGCCGCGGCGTACGGATGTCTGCCGTGAAGCTCAGATGCCAAAGTAAAAACCCTCACCTCTGCCCCGCCGTAGTGCTTTGCAAGGTTAATAATAAGTACCGGAGGACTTGTATTTTCAGTCGTTAACATAAACAGGATTTATTGACCCGTTTTCACAGGCTTCCATTTTGTCTGCTGTCTGCCGCCAAGAAAATCCATCAGCCCCATCAGCAGCCCATAATTGCCGACGCAGAAGTAATATATCACAGAGCAAATTTTTGTCAAAAAAACAATATTGGCGGAATGCCTTAAAAAAACATGGTAGAAAACAGCGGAAAGATAAAAGACAATCTGCGCCGCAAGCACAATGCCCGCAAGCGGACTGCGAAAAGCAATGAGCAGGCTGCTTAAAAAAAGCAAAATAAGGAATACCGGGAGCAGACGCCTTAGTATTTTATTAACCATAAGGTTCAGTGAAAACATGCCGTATTTAAATGGGTTCAGCACTTCTTTCATCAGGTATATTCCCATAAGGCTCGCGGCCGTTATCCTCCTGCGCCTCAGGACCTCATGTGATGCTGTCCTTGAGGGCAGATGGATATATGCCCGAGCATCCGGCTCAAAAATAAAGCGGTATCCCTTACTTATCACAGAAAGACAGACGTACAGGTCATCAGTTACTCCTTCAGGCACAGGGCTGTACAGGTTTTTTCTTACGGCATAAATCTTGCCGTCATTGGACGAAATGCTCCCGCTCCGGCTTTCAAGCTTTTTTATCAGGCTGTCAAAGGAAATGAAACTGCTTTGAGCCTTTTTAAGCCCGGGTTTTTCTTCTGTTATAATGCGCTGACCGCAGACGCCACCGATTTCAGGGTCGGAAAAGTGTCCGGCGAGTTTTATAACAGCGTCTTTTTTAAGTATGGCGTCGGCATCGGTAAAGACAATGATATCTCCTGAGCAGTGTACTGCAGCCTCGTTCATGCCGTTTATTTTACCTCTGTGGTCTTCCGAAGAAAAAAACAGGACTCTCCCGCCGAGAAAAGGCTTTACACAGTCTGCGGTATTATCAGTAGAGCCGTCGGAATAAATAATAATTTCATACTGACCGGAAGGATAATTCAATGAAAGGGCGTTTTGAATCTTTTTAGTTATTAAATCTTCGCCGTTGTGCACTACCGTGATTATGCTTACGGCTGGCGGCGCCGCAGTACCAACGCCTTCTTTTTTCTTCACAGACAAAAAAAGGGTAGACAGTAATACCAAATTTAACCCAAGCGGAAGCAGAATTCCAGCAAATGAAACCACCATCACAATGCTAATGTAATATTCCATAAGTTCTATGCTGTTATTTTTTTGTCATTCCCATGAAAATGGGAATCCAGATATTTATTTCTACTGGATTCCTGCCTTCGCAGGAATGACAGCTTATTTAAGAAACGCAATGCTACTTAACGGATAAAGTGTCTGCACCTGACCCTGCCGTTTTAATTTTTTGCGAGACTGTAAGAGCCGCCTGAGATACCGCAAGTGAGAGAAGAAAATATTTATGGTACATGTCGCTGAATATGGCGAGGTAGATTAACAGGGAAGTAAACGATAATAAATACGCCCTTGGATTCAGAAAATATATCTCTGAACGTTCCGGGACCCAAACCGAACACAGGATTGTCTTTAAATACATCCAGACCGACATGAAGATATGAAAGACGCCTGCTGATGGAAAAATCCTTCTTCTCTGCGAATACGCTCTTCTGTCGTTCCCAGTAGGCCTCGGGAATCAGAGAAATTATTATAACTGCAATAAATCCTATCAGGGAAAGCACAAAGCCAAACAGTTTCGGTTTCAGGCTGAAAAGATGCACGGCAATCAGGACAGGGAAAATGATAATTAATATCAGCGCCCCGCCCCGGGAATAAGTTAAAACAATGCCCAATAAATTTATCAAAAGCATGAGAATCAGCAATATCCTTTTGTTCCTTTCCCTGCACGTGAAGAGATAATGCGCAATAAAAGGCAGGCTGAAAATTGCCATAAGGGAAAAGTTGTTGGGGTCCACGGCAGCCCCCATGCTTCTTATAAATGTTTCATGTTTTACCGCGAACATGTCAATACCGAAGATAGTCCCGGCAATTCCCAAAAAGGAATTTATGGTAATGCTTGTCATAAGTATTGCCGGAAAGGTTTTTGCATAAACTTCCCGGGATGAAATAAAAAAAATACCGAGGACTATAAAGACATAACCCGCAAGTGCAAGCCCGATATTCGCAAACGCAGTTTGAGGATAGGGCGACATTAATGCCGAAATCAGGCTGATTACAAAATAAATGGCAATAAAAGGCCAGAGGTTTGAATTGATTTTTCCAACTGAGTCCCTCGCAATAACAAACCTGTAAAGCAGAAAACCAAGCAGGAAAAACCCCAAAATCCATGATATGTTAAACAGCTTGCTGTCTCCTGCCAGCCCGCGGTAAGCGGCAAATGGAATAAGAAATACGATAACATAATATCCTGCATGGGGCGAACGGATTAAAAAAAGAAATGCCAGAATGAAAATCACAGGAACAAAGGCAAAGATATAATATTCTGTTGTCAGGAGAAACAGCGATACGGATGATAAAAGGAGCAGCAATACGCCTTCAAAAAATCCGAATGGCAGTGTTTCCCTGCTATTCCTCATTGTTTAAGCTATGCTTTCCTCCAGAAAATACTGGCGAATCATATAATAATTAAGCGGAGAAACCGGCCTGTATTTAATTACATAGCTAAACCTGAAATCATCACCGGTCAGTCTTTCCTCCCTGTATAT
The DNA here is from genome assembly GCA_016207865.1 of Nitrospirota bacterium. Classification (GTDB taxonomy): domain Bacteria; phylum Nitrospirota; class Thermodesulfovibrionia; order UBA6902; family DSMQ01; genus JACRGX01. The sequence continues at coordinate 4,468 of JACQZD010000202.1, read as the reverse complement.
TTCTCCTGTGCAGACGGCAGTTTTCTTTCTTACTGCATTTTTTCTGTTTATTCTGCTTTCAGTCTCAAGCATGAAAAAGAGGTCCTTGGGAGCAGTAAGTTGATCATTGGTTTTAATTAGGAACATATCGGCGTTGATATCTGCCAGAGAGGCTGTTTTTTCATAAACAACCTCGCCATTCATCTTTGCTCCTATATTAACATACGCCTTTTGATGCCTTACCCTTTCACTCTCCCGCTTATCAGTATAAATCCCAAACACTCTTCCCCTGACAATTTTTTGCCATAAATACTTGAATGTTTTCAGAACAGCTTTTCTGGAAATCAGGGCGCAGACATAAATAATAATTCCGATATCTAAAAGATAACTTTGTCTGATTTTAATAAAACGATTGTCAAGCAAGGCCCTGATTTTCCTGGGAGTTGAATGCGGAGTGAATAACTGTGCAAAGCCGATGAGTCCCGGCTTTACTGAAAACCGGTTGTCATAGTTTTTGATATGCCGGCAAAACTTCTCATAAATCGCGGGCCGTTCAGGTCTTGGACCTACAAAGTCCATATCGCCTTTTATTATATTGAACAATTGCGGCAGCTCATCAAGACGCGTATCTCTGAGTAATTTGCCTATTTTTGTTTCAAGCTTATGACCCAGGGACAGGATCTCTGCGCCAATCTTCTGCTCTGCTTCAGGGGAGAGCGTCCGGAATTTATACATGATAAAGGGCTTCTTATTCAACCCGAGGCGGACCCCCTTGTAGAAAACCGGGCCTATATCCGTGAGTTTTACAGCCAATGAAATTAATATCAAAACCGGGGCTGAAAGGATTAAAAAAAACAGGGCAGTAATTATATGGAAAAATCTGTTCAGGAAAACAAATCCTTTATAATACCCGCCGGTCAACTCTCTTCTGCTTCTTGTCGTTCCGCTAATTCCGTTAATGGTTATGTTCTCCTTATACAGGTTTCAGACCTTTTCTTAAAAGTCTCCGATTTATAACAAGTATCCGGCAACAGCCTTTATTAATTATCGCACAAGTTAAATTATAAGTAAATTTTGTTGTAAAATCTGGTAAAATATGACCTAACCTTAACAAAGGGGCACTGAAAATGAGCGACGAGCCTAAAAGGGCGCTGATAGAAAAATCATTCAGAGGGCTTCCTATCTTCAAAAACCTTTCAGATCCGCATCTGCTGCAGCTTTCAAGCGACTTTATCATTCAACGCATAAAAAAAGGCAAAATCGTGTTTTACCAGTCTGACACAAGCACAGACCTCTACATCGTTCTTGAGGGGGCGGTAAGGGCCTCGCTTCTTGGAGAGGATGGAGTAGAGCTGATACTTACAGTTTTCAATAATGGTGATTTCTTCGGCGAGATGAGCCTCCTTGACGGCAAGCCGAGGTCCGCCACAATCATAGCAAATGAAGATTCAATGTTAGGCGTCTTAAAACGGGAACGGTTTCTCCGTGCAATAAAGAATGACCCTGTAATCGCCATTGACCTTCTCTCGGCAGTTGTGCAGCGATTAAGGATGGCGGACAATATGATTGAGTCGCTGGCCTTTCTTGATGTAAATGAACGGCTTCTGAACCTGCTTTTGCAGATTGCGGCGGCAAAGGGTGATAAAGATGAAAACGGCTTTCTTAGGATAAAGAAACTTACCCATAAGGAGATGGCATCTCACACCGGCTCCTCAAGGGAAGCGATAACAAAGGTCATTAAGGTGCTGGCATTCAGAAAAATCCTAAAAGAAGAAGAAGGTCATTTTTTGATTTCACCTGACGCCAAAAATATGATAGGCATGTCCGTATAAATTTAAAGAATTCAAAAAATTCAACAGCAAAAGGAGGAGAAACGATGAAAAATTTTAAAATATTATTTGTCCTGTCCATGCTGGCAGTAATTTTGTTCCCGCAGGCCGCTCCTGCAATAGGGCTGGAGGCAGCGGCAGGTGCCTGGGTGGAGTCGCCCGGCGGAGACATGGCGTATAAAGGAAATGCCCTAAGCGTAGACGATGACCTTAACTACGCAAACAAGGCAAGATTTTACGGCAGGGTAAAGATTGATATGCCGCTTATTATCCCCAACATCTACTTAATGGCAACCCCCATGAGCTTTGACGGCGCCGGAAATAAGAGCGCCGGCTTTACATTCGGCGATAAGACTTATACTGCAAGCGTCCCTTTCACATCAGAACTCAGGCTGGACCAGTATGACATCGGGCTTTATTACGGGGTGCCTTTTCTAAAGACAGCCACGCTTGGGAAATTAAACATAGACGCAGGCTTGAACATAAGAATCATAGATTTCAGCGCTGAAGTAACACAGGGCGCTCTTAAGGAATCCGCAAACCTCACGTTCCCTGTGCCGATGGTTTACATAGGCGCGCAGGTGGACCTTATCAAAAAACTCGCGATTGAAGCAGAATTCCGTGGCATCGCCTACGACACCAATCACTACTATGATCTAATCGGAAGGGTGAAGTACAAGTTCTTAGGGCTTATGTTCATAGGCGCTGGCTACAGATATGAGGACATAAAGATTGACAAAAGCAGTATAGTAGCAAACCTCAACTTCAGCGGTCCGTTTGCAGAAGCCGGAGTTGAGTTTTAAATGAGAAGACGTAGTGCAGATTACGCCGGGAATAACCCCCCCTCTCTGCTTTATGAGGGGGATTATTCCCATGCCCAAAAGGTTATTTTTTCATTTAAGAAACCAATCTTAGCGCTAACCATCCTATTTTTACTCAGTTTTGCCTCATCTGTATTTGCAGCAGACTACCGGGCTTCAGGCAACGGTTACAATTATCCAGAACCATCATTCAGAGCAAGCATGTCATTAGATGTAAAGTCATCATCTTTGGGAACAAGCTGGCTGAAGTATTACTATACTCGTTTAAGATTGAGCCTTGTAAGCACATCAATTACAGGCATATCATCAGATGGGAACACTGCAACAGTCACAGGTGTGGGCACAGTGAACGGAGCAGCAGGATATACTTTTACAGTAACAGTCAAAGACAGCAGTCCTGATGCAATTGGGATAGAGATACATAATCCGGATGGGACTCTTTATTTTAAGGATCCATCAGATGGGGTCACTCATGACATAGCGAGCGGGAATTTTATTGTAGAAATTATTAAAACATGGAGCGGCGGGGGCTCTGATAATCTTGCCTCTAATCCTGCCAACTGGTCGGATAATACAGCGCCTCAAAACGGAGATGTTATAGTTTTCAACAGCACTTCAACAAAAGACTGCACATGGGATATAGGCATAATAGTTGCCTCATTAAATATTAACGCCGGATACACAAGCACTATTACATTAAATGCAAATCCAACTGTTACAGGCAGTGTAACAATAACATCAGGAACGCTCAATGCCGCTTTTTCAACTATAACAGTGAAAGGCAATTGGACAAACAGTGGCAGTTTCAGTTCCGGGACATCAACGGTTATTCTAAATGGAATAAATCAAACAATTTATGGCAATAACACTTTCTATAATTTGTCTAAGATTGCAACCTCTGCCGGCGTTTTATCTTTTGAGACAGGAAAAACCCAGACAATTGTCAATAGTTTGATTTTAACCGGTGCAAGCGGGAATATTCTTTCTTTAAGGAGTACATCACAGGGTAATTACTGGTATATAAACCCGCAAGGCACACGCAGTATCTCATTTGTTGATGCAAAAGACTCCAATAACATCCACCAAACGACTATTATTCCCACAAACTCTGTAAGTTCAGGAAATAATGTTAATTGGAGATTAGGTGTAGGCGGAAGCGAATGTGCGAATGCCGTGGTGATACTACATAGATTAATTTTTGCTAAAATATAAGTAATTATCGGAGTTGCTATGTTTAAAGAAAATCTTATTAGGGAAAAAGTAGTCTTTTATCTATTTTTACTTTTTTTTGAGATATTTTTTCCAAGGTATTTTGCTGGTGCAGAAGTTTTACCAACTATAAGTTATGATGGCATATGTAGTATAGGACTGTCTAATGATAAGCTAGTGGTGACTGGTTCCTATCAGGCTGAATGTGTTCCTTCTAATACTGGGAGAAATGATGCATTCATGATGCGTATGTATTGTAATGAAGAAGATTATTGTACGGATTGGGATACTAGTAGTTATCATTATACGTTTTATGATACAACCTCATTATATTTTAATCATAGTGATTGTTCTATTTTAGATTATTGTCCTGCGTGGGCAACAAAAATCCGTATTAAAGTTAATTGGTTTCCTGGCAAATGGCAGAATCCTTATTACTGTGCTGTAACCAGTATTTATACGGAATATGCAGAAGTTCCTTATGATTGTTATCATCTTTACTGTGAAGACAACGACCATGATAGCGATGGGTACTTTGAATATAGTGGAACTTGCTGGAAAGGCGATGACTGTAATGATAATGACCCTGCTATCAGCCCGGGCGCTCAAGAAATTTGTGATGGGATAGAT
>JACQZD010000217.1 GCA_016207865.1 Nitrospirota bacterium | reverse complement strand
TGTCATTCCGGCTTGTCCGGAATCTTTTACGGAATACCGATGTATCGGGACGACAAGCGGGAGTGACAGCTCTGGAGGACATTTGTTATGCAGGAAACAATAATTACTGAAGTGGAGGCTGGGTGAAGAAGAAATTTTTCTGGCGGATATTGTTAATATCACTGACGACATTGCTGTCCGTGATATTCTTTCTTCCGTCAACACATTCGTTTTTATCAATGCCCGGGTGGCTGAAAAAAATGATTCCTGAAAAAGGCATTACCCTGGGGCTGGACCTTCAGGGCGGACTGCACCTCGTCTTTGAGGTAGAGGGAGACAAGGCCGTGGACCTCACGCTGGAGCAGACTGCAAGAAGCCTTAAAGACCTCCTTGATAAAAAGGGATTTACCGCTGACGTCAAAAAAGACGGCAGCAATATTATCGTATCCTCATCCGACATAAAGGCAAGAAAGGTCCTTGAGGACAACTACCCGGCCCTGTCGCTGTCCGACAGCTCGGAAGGAAGAGCTGTCTATAAAATCCCTGCTCAGGAGGCTGACAGAATAAAGGAAAACGCCGTGGAGCAGGCGGCTGAGACTATCCGCAACAGGATTGACCAGTTCGGCGTTGCTGAGCCTACTATTCAAAGGCAGGGGACCAATGAAATCGTAGTACAGCTTCCCGGAGTCAAAGACACGCAGAGGGCTGTGGACATCATCGGCAAGACCGCCCTTCTTGAGTTCAAGCTTCTGGACGAGGAAGGCATAGCCGCACAGCTTCCTGAAACCATCCTGCCTGAGGAAGAAGAAAAACTGATGCAGGAGTTCGCCGCAAAAATCCCCGAGGGCGATGAAATTCTTTTTGAAAAACTTATAAATGAAGAAACAGGAAAGGCCTTCAAAAAGGTTTACCTCGTAAAAAAACAGACTCTCATGACAGGCGACTCCCTGACTGAAGCCAAGGTGAATATTGATACCAGGCTCGGCAACGAACCATATGTCTCAATATCATTTAATGCCGTGGGCGCAAAATTATTTGAAGACATCACGGCGGCAAATATCAAAAAACGCCTTGCGATAATTCTGGACCGCAATGTCTATTCCGCGCCTGTGATACAGGAAAAGATTGCCGGAGGCAATGCCCAGATATCAGGGCGCTTCAGCATAGATGACGCGAAAGACCTTGCTATCGTGCTCAGGTCCGGCTCTCTGCCCGCACCCTTAAAGATGCTTCAGAACGTCACCGTAGGCCCTTCCTTAGGAAGGGATTCCATAAATGCAGGCGTCAAGGCCGGCATTATAGGCTCGCTTTTAGTAATATTGTTTATGATATTTTATTACAGATTTTCAGGACTCATCGCTGACGTCGCGCTGATACTCAACATTATCATGCTCCTGGGCGCCCTTTCTATAATGAATGCCACGCTGACGCTTCCCGGCATAGCGGGAATAATCCTGGCCATAGGCATGGCCGTAGACAGCAATGTCCTCATGTTTGAGAGGATACGCGACGAACTCCGGCTCGGGAAAACACCGAGGGCGGCAGTTGACTCAGGCTATGACAAGGCTTTCTGGACTATCTTTGACTCGCACATCACCACACTGATAACGGCGGCTGTTCTCTTCCAGTTCGGCACAGGTCCCATCAAGGGCTTTGCAGTGACTCTCAGCATGGGCGTGGCGATAAATCTTTACACGGCTTTAATCGGCACAAAGCTTGTCTTTGATATTATAAACAGTAAGGGAGAGGTTAAAAAACTCAGCATATGATTGAACTTATAAAAAAACCGAATATAGACTTTTTGGGAAAGCGTTATATTGCATTTGCATTTTCAGGCATACTGTCTCTCTTGGGCCTTTGGGCCGTAGTCGGCATTTATACGGGCGGGGCCAATCTGGGAATAGATTTTGCCGGCGGGTCTTCCGTTCAGCTCAAATTTGAAAATTCAATCCTTCTGCATGATATCAGAAAGGCCTTTGAAGAAAAGGGAATAAAGGATTTTGACCTTCAGGATCTGCCCACTGAAAATAAGATACTCATAAGAATGAAAAAAGGCGAATTTACAATGGGCGAATTTACCGGGAAGGTTGTAACAATTCTTGAGGAAAAGTTTCCTCAGAATAAATTTGTCATTGACTCCACAACGGAGATAGGGCCTAAGGTCGGCGGCAAACTGCGCCGGGACGCCCTTGTCGCAATTATCGTCGCGACAATAGGAATTCTGATATATGTGGCTTTCAGATTTCAGTTCAGATTCGGCATCGGCGCTACGGTTGCCACTTTTCATGATGTGCTGGCAGTGCTCGGCGTTTTTTATATCATGGGCAAAGAGATAAACCTGATCCTTATAACAGCGCTCCTGACAATTGCAGGATATTCCCTTACCGACACAGTTGTTGTCTTTGACAGGATACGGGAAAATCTCAGGACCAAACACAATGAACCTGCTGTCACTGTCATGAACCTGAGCATCAACGAAGTGCTTTCCAGAACCATTATAACCTCAACAACCGTTCTTCTTACATCCATTGCCTTGTTTTTCTTCGGCGGCGAGGTGCTTCATGATTTTTCGCTTGCCATGATAATGGGCGTTGTTATCGGGACCTATTCTTCTATATTTGTCGCAAGCCCTATCGTGCTTCTCTGGAAAGGGAAAATGACATTCGCTAAAAAATGACGTGAGGCGTAAAGCGTAAGGAGATGATGGAGATATTGAGTTTTTCCCCTATCGCCTTACCCCTTACACCTGACAGCGGCAATCATGCATAGAAAGTGGCTGGTAAACAGGACCAATCAGGACTTTTTGGAATACCTCGCAAGAAAGACCTCCGTATCTACGGCTTTTGTTCAGATTCTTGTAAACAGGGGGCTGAAAGACCCCGACTCAATAAAGGCCTTTCTTAATCCTTCTATTGAAGACCTTAACGACCCCTTTTTAATGCCTGACATGAAAATCGCGGTTGAGCGTATAAAGACAGCCGTTGGCAAGGGCGAGACTGTATTTGTGCACGGCGATTATGACGCAGACGGGATTACATCCACAGCGCTTTTAGTCTCCGTATTGCGCGAATTAGGCTTGAAAACACATTATT
>JACQZD010000209.1 GCA_016207865.1 Nitrospirota bacterium | reverse complement strand
TTGAGCGTCCGTTAAAATCATAAAGCAGGTCCCTGCTGACAAGCCCCTTCTGCTCAGGAATTGTAATATCCAGCAGTCTTGCGCTAAGGGGCCTCAGCACATATCCCCTGACATCTGCCGTCTTGTCAATCATGGGGAAATTGGTTTTTTTCTGGCTCATCGGCCTCTGTCCGAGCACTTCGCCGGTAATCATGAAATCCGCACCTGTCATGCGCATCAGCTCGCTGGCTTCTTTAAGCAATAATATCCTGCAGTCAATGCAGGGATTCATATTTTTGCCGTGCCCGAATCTCGGGTTTTTAACAATCTCAATGAACTTATCAGCCAGATGATGGAGCTTGACCTTGAATCCGAATTTCTCAGCCGCAGAAAACGGGTCTTTTGAACACGATGACCTGTCGGAAATATCACAGCCGAAATGGGTGAGAAATGTAACCGCGGTTACTTCAATCCCCTGCCTCATGACAGTAAGAACAGCAAGCGTGCTGTCCAGCCCTCCTGAATATAACGCAATTGCTTTTGACATTGTCAGTCCTTTCCCTCCCGGGCATTATTAAAATGCTATAATACGATTACTTTTGTCATTCCGTGCTTGACACGGAATCCAGAAAAAAATACTGGATTCCCTCCTTCGCGGGAATGACAGCATGCGTGGACATTAGTATTATGCAGTACTTATTAGTTTACAGGAAACTTCATTCAGGAGGCAAACCTTGAACGCAGTGCCTTACGAACTTTTATCAAAGCTTATTAAAAAAGCCCTTTCAAAGGGAGGGGATTATGCCGATATATTTATAGAGCATACCCGCTCCACTCTCATTCAGATTGAGGATGACAAGGTTGAAAAGCTTGTCACAGGCCTTAACGCCGGTATAGGCATACGGGTCCTCATAGGCGAGAAATCCGCCTATGCGTACGGCAATGACTTTTCCGAAAAGGCCCTGTACGAACTTGCCGCCGCAGTAAGCAAAGCGGCGCTGAATAAAGACAGAGCTGTGGCTCTGGACCTTAGAAAAATAAAATCTCCTGTGGACTTTACCATAAAATTAAAACCAGAGGATGTTGTCATAGACAAAAAAATTCTCCTTATAGAAAATGCAAATAAAGCCGCCCGCGGCGCAGGCTCTGAAATTAAGCAGGTGTCGGTAATTTACAAGGACTCCTCGCAGGACATCTGTATTGCCGCATCAGACGGCGTAATCGCCGAAGACAACCGTATCCACACGCTCGGCGTTATACATGTCGTCGCCGAAAAAAACGGCGTCCTTCAGACAGCATATGAACCGGTTGGAGGACTGACAGGCTTTGAGCTGTTTGATGAAACTCCCTTTGATGAAATGGCGCGCAGTACCGCGCAAAAAGCGGTTGCAATGTTAAGCGCAAAAAAAGCTCCGGGAGGAAGAATGCCTGTTGTAATCTCTTCAATGGCAGGCGGCACTATGATACATGAGGCGATAGGGCATGGACTTGAAGCAGATCTCGTACAGCAGGGGCTGTCGGTTTTTTCAAATAAGGCTGGCGAGCTTGTGGCGTCGCCCTTAATTACAGTAATAGATGACTCCACCCTGCCCAATAAAAGAGGCTCTTTCAGGTTTGATGACGAGGGAACGCCGTCCCAACGCACCATACTTGTTGAAAAAGGGGTGCTCGCCGGATATATGTATGACCGGCTCACGTCTCTGAAAGATAAAAAGCCTTCGTCAGGCAACGGCAGGCGTGAATCTTACAAACACAGACCTATTCCGAGAATGACCAATACGTTCATAGCTCCGGGCAGCAGTATTCCCGAAGAAATAATAAAGTCAGTTGAAAAAGGTTTTTTTGTCAAAAAAATGGGCGGAGGGCAGGTCAATACCGCCACCGGTGAATTTGTCTTTGAAGTTTCAGAAGGATATTTGATAGAAAAAGGCCTGCTTGGAGAACCTGTAAGGGGCGCTACCCTTATCGGCAACGGTCCTGAAATCTTAAAATCCATAGATATGGTCGGCAGCGACCTCGGTTTTGCAATCGGGACCTGCGGAAAAGATATGCAGGGCGTCCCTGTTTCTGATGCTATGCCTACGGTCAGAATACCGGAAATAGTTGTCGGAGGAACCGTTTAGAGCCTTTGTTTAACTGCCGCTGGTAATCCTAAAAACGGCAGTTAGCCGCTGATTTGCACAGATTGACACGGATTTTTTTATGAGTTATAAGAAGTTCATATTTTACCAAAAAGGTAAAATATGAAATAAACATAATTTTTGTTTTATCGGTCTTTATCTGTGTTCATCTGTGGCCAAATGCTTTTATTAGGTTAATAAATGTTGTGCAAAATAGATACTAATAGCTGTGTTTATGATACACTTCGTAATCTTATCTGCTTGATTTTAAAAGAAAAACTCTCTGGTACTTAATTTGCATATAATATATTCATAATGCGTTATCAACATACATTAAAACAGGAAGTCACGGTAAGCGGCATAGGCCTTCACACAGGCAGAATGATTAATATGCGGCTTAAGCCCGCACCGCGGGACACAGGCATAATCTTCATCAGGACGGACAGGGGTAATGCAGAGATAAAGGCCTGTATAAATTCCGTGGTAGACACGACATTTGCCACTAATTTAGGATTTAACGGTGTACGCGTGGGAACGGTTGAGCACCTCCTGTCCGCATTAGCCGGTCTCAATATTGATAATCTTTATGTTGAACTTGACGGCTCTGAAGTCCCGATAATGGACGGCAGCGCCTTTGTCTTTACACAAAAGATAACTGAGACAGGCATAGCAAAGCAGGCAAAAAAGATTTCATGCCTGAGGATTATAAAACCTTTTTCAATTGAAGAGGAGTTTTGCCAGATTGCAGTTACGCCGTATGAAGGCACCAAGGTAACATACCGTATTCATCACAACCACCCTGCCTTCGGAGAACAGAAAATGAGCATTGATATAACCGGCACAAACTTCATCAAAGAGCTTGCGCCTGCCAGGACCTACGGATTTCTGAAAGACGTAAATCTCCTCCGGTCTAAGGGATTGGCGCGGGGCGGCTCGCTGGAAAACGCGCTTGTGCTCGGAGAAAACGGAGTAATTAACAAAAACAAAATAAGATTCAAGGATGAATTTGTGCGTCATAAAATCCTTGATGCAATAGGCGATATCTCACTGCTCGGGCTGCCAATTTACGGTCATATAATCGCAAACAAAGCAGGACATGCATTAAATATAAAATTCATTAAAAAGCTCCTTTCATTCAAAGACGCATGGGAAATAGTCTCAGAGCCATGCATCTCTCCTTCTCATTCAGCGCTCGCAGCATCAATATAACTATAAACCATTCCGCCAAATTCCAACTCAATAACGGCATATGTGCCTGAGAAACTTTAAGGGCAACACCCTAATCAAAAAAGAAGGGCAGCTGCATCCTGTTATTTCAGGATGCAGCTGCCCTAAAAACAACTCAACTACAAAAGTTATTTTTTCTTCTTCTTTGCTGTTTTCTTCTTAGCAGCAGCTTTCTTCTTGGCGGCCATTCCTACTCACCCCCTTTCATACCCCGGGGTTACCGGGATAAATCTATAATCTTCCGAGTAATAAAATTTTTTTTGCGTTCAAAAGCTTTTTTAAGCGCGCATCACCTTTTCTTTTCTTCGTCCTGTAGTCCATTTCATTCATAACGGTATAGTGCAATTCCCTGCCAAAACGTTTTTCAACCTCGCTGAGGTTATTCTTTAGATTATTTGAATCACAGACAATAAACAGATTTATTGAGGGGACATCCGGGCCTTCCGCATAAGGCCCGTAAATAAAAGCAGTCTTTACCGAGGAAACTCTGAGTGTTGATTTAAGGGCTCCGGGAAGCCCGAGGGACTTTGCAATCAATCCTTTCAGCTCCGGAAAAGGAGGAGAGTCTTTGTTGACCTTAAAATATTTTAGATTGCCTTCCTTTTCGCTCGTAACAAGCCCCATCTCTTCCAGCTTGTCCAGCTCTCTCTTAACGCCTGACGGATTTTTTCTTACCAGCCTTGCAATCTCCCTTACATAAAATTTTTCTTCAGGACTGTTAAAAAGCAACGACATAATATCTGCCCTTATTCCTGATGTAAAAAGTTTCTCTAACATTCTTTCTCTACTATTATTTATATAACATTATTTTTACATTGTCAAGAAAAAAATGCAAAAATAAATAAATAAACACTTTTTGTAAACAATTCAGTTGTTGCCGATAGGGATACTTTTGTTGCTAAAAAGTGAACAGTCATAAAAACAGATGTGTGATACAAGATGCAAGATACAGGGGACAGGACAACAGCATATATATCTTTAAAACTTTAAGAAAGCAACAGTGATTATTAAAAGTCATGCTGCAAAAAGTTTTAAGTATTTACCTTTGAACTATTTACAAGAGGCAGCATGACGTTAATGTGTTGCCTTAAAGTTTTTCAGACACATATACTGTTGTCTTATAAATCTTGTATCGTGCATCCGTGTGATATAATATTACCTATGCAAGAGGCAATGTTTTTCAGGAAACTTGAAGACGGGAAAGTGCAGTGTTTTCTCTGCGCCCATCACTGCGTTATATCTGACGGCAGGCGCGGCATATGCGGCGTCAGGGAAAATAAAGAAGGCTTGCTTTACAGCCTGGTCTACGGAAAAATCATTTCAATGAACATAGACCCTATTGAGAAAAAACCTCTGTTCCACTTTCACCCGGCCTCAAAGTCTTTTTCAATCGCAACAGTCGGATGTAATTTCAGATGCATGCACTGCCAGAACTATGATATTTCACAGTATCCTAAAGAAAGTTATGAGTTAAAAGTGAAGAGTGAAAAGTTAAAAAATAAAAAATACGAAATGCCCGGAGACAATGCAACCCCTGAACAGATTGTTGCTATGGCAGAGGCATCAGGCTGTAAAAGCATTTCATATACCTATACGGAGCCTACAATATTTTTTGAGTTTGCATATGACTGCGCCAGAATTGCGCATGAAAAAGGAATTAAAAATGTCTTTGTAAGCAACGGCTATACAGGCGTGGAAGCGGCCAGGGCCATCGCCCCTTATCTTGATGCGGATAATATTGACCTTAAAGGCAATGATGAATTCTATAAAAAAATATGCGGCGCAAAGCTTCAGCCTGTACTTGATACAATAAAATTAATGAAAGACTCAGGCATTTGGGTTGAGATAACCACGCTTATCATTCCGGGGCATAATGATTCTGAAGAAACATTAACGTGGATAGCAGGGTTCATCAAGTCCGTTGACGCATCAATCCCATGGCATGTGAGCCAGTTTTATCCCACATACAAGATGCTTGATAAGCCGCGGACTCCGGTAGAAACGCTCAGGCTGGCAAGAAAGATAGGTTTTGAAGCCGGACTTAAATATGTATATGAAGGGAATGTGCCGGGCGAAGGAGGAGAAAATACCTATTGCCCGTCCTGTAAAGAATTGCTTATTGAACGCCTTGGGTTTAATATTAAAGAAAATAAGATGAAAAACGGCGCGTGCTTTAAATGCAAGACAAAGATTGAAGGCGTCTGGTAAACTTTCGTAAAGGGGATAATACATGAGCAAGAAACTGACAGATGAAATACTTGAGCTCTTATGGTCCTTAAGGGAGAAAGGCTCAAAGAGTTACTCCGATGTCATCAAAAATCTTGAGGACAAAAAAACGCCTGAAGTCATCAGAAAAATGGAAAAGGCTGATTTGATAAACGTCTCCGGAGACATGATTGAGCTAAAGGAAAAGGGCGAGAGCCGGGCCAGTGATTTAACAAGAAGACACCGCCTTGCGGAAAGGCTTTTTCATGACGTCCTTGAAGTAAGCATGGAAGAAAGCGAACACACAGCCTGCGAGGTTGAGCATTTTCTTTCGCCGGCAGTCACTGACAGCGTATGCGCCTTTTTGGGACACCCTCCGACATGCCCGCACGGCAAACCGATTCCAAAGGGAGAATGCTGTTTTAAATACAGCCGGGAGGTAAAACCGCTTGTCATCCAGTTAAAAGAACTTGAGGTCGGCTCTGAGGCAAGGATTGTTTACATAACACTTTCCAAAAAAGATAAAAGCTTAAGGCTTGAGCGTCTTGCATCTCTGGGGATAGTGCCAGGCAGTATTATCAGATTAAAACAAAAAGGACCGCCGTTTGTGCTGGAGATAGAGGAAACGACATTAGCTATAGACTCGCCGATTGCAGAGGAGATTTACGTCAGGAAAACCTGAGCCGCACTTCATTCCTGCGGCTTGCTCAACTCATGAGCCCTGCTTTTATAATCATCTATCTGTTCCCTGAGTTTTTTTATCTCCTCAATTGACTGGAGGATGATAAAATCCTTAAGCACTGCCTTTTCCTCTTTTTCTTTCAGCTCCAGCACCCTCCTGCCGATATCCCTGCAAAGTTCATCAACCTTTCCCTCAAGCTTACTGCTTGCGTACAATAACTGCGCCATAGAGGTCTCAGCCTTCAGCCTGTCGGCAAGAAAAGTAGCAACCCATTTTATACTCTTTACGCCTTCATTAAGGTTTTTCCTTACCCTGTCAATCATAAAACCCCCTTTTAAAAAATTAAAAGTGAAAAATTAAGGTGCTTCTCCAAATTTATTGGTAAAAAATGTAGCCGCAGACTTTAGTCTGCGTTGTAATTATCTGATATATTCAGAGTCTCAAGTATGTTTAACGCAGGCTGAAGCCTGCGGCTACAACAATACATATAGAATAACTTAAAGTTTTTCAAACATACATGCCGTTATGGTCCAGCTTTTATCCTTCAACCCTCATCCTTCACCCTTCTCAACTTTTCACCATCTCCAGTTTATCAGCCCACTTCCCCCGCAGTCTCTCTTTAAGCAATGGATAATTTTTTAAATACGGGTCAGAATCAGCAAGTGCAAAGGCCTCTTTCCTTGAGGCCTCAAGAATGGCAATATCCCTTATTATGCTGGCAATCTTTAAATCGGGCAGCCCTGACTGTTTTGTCCCGAAAAATTCCCCGGGCCCCCTGATTAAGAGGTCTTCTTCGGCAATCTTAAAACCGTCGCCTGTTGACTCCATCACCTTGAGCCGCCTCTTTGCATCTTCGCTAAACGGCGGATATGCCATCAGCAGGCAGCAGGATTCATAACGGCCCCTGCCTATCCTTCCCCTCAACTGGTGAAGCTGTGCAAGCCCGAACCTTTCCGCGTGCACAATAAGCATAAGAGCTGCATTAGGCACATCCACGCCGACCTCTATTACCGTAGTGGATAGAAGCATATCAATGTCCCCGGACTTAAAAGAAGCCATAAGGCCTTCCCGCTCCTCCTGTTTTATCCTTCCGTGGATAAGCCCTATTTTTCTGTCCGGAAAAATTTTTTTAAATGCCTCAGCGCCGTCAATGGCGCTTTTAAGGTCAAGTTTTTCCGACTCCTCAATCAGCGGATACACTATATAAACCTGCCGTCCCTTGGCAAGCTCTGTGTTTATACGGGAATAAATCTGCTCTTTCTGTCCCGGGAAAAAGACCTTTGTAATAACCGGTTTCCTGCCTGACGGGAGTTCGTCTATCACAGATATATCAAGGTCTCCGTATAATGTAAGCGCAAGCGTTCTCGGAATCGGCGTTGCAGTCATGATAATGATGTCAGGGTTAAACCCCTTTTTTCGGAGGCTGGCCCTCTGGACCACGCCGAATTTATGCTGTTCGTCAATTATTGCGAGCCCGAGGTTTTTAAATGTCACACGCTCCTGAATAAGCGAATGGGTGCCTATGACAATCTGCGTGGCTCCGGCTGAAATATCGTAAAAAGGACCTGATTTAGTGCTTGAGGTCAGAAGCGCAGACTTTATGCCGAGTGGCTCAATCATTTTATGTATATTTATAAAATGCTGTTCCGCAAGAATTTCAGTCGGAGCCATAAGGCATGCCTGATAGCCGGATTCCACGGCAGTCAGCATGGAAGCCAAAGCAATAACAGTCTTACCGCAGCCTACATCG
>JACQZD010000063.1 GCA_016207865.1 Nitrospirota bacterium | reverse complement strand
GCTTTTGGTTTTGAATCTGAGATTTTAAAAAGGGGCGTGACTTCAAGTGAAAGCCCTGTCAGTCTTACTGCCTTTTTGATTATATCAATATCGCCGATGATTATTGGAGTGCAGAAATTTCTTATTTCTGCGCAGAAAAGCGACTTGACGATTATCTCAGGCCCTATGCCCCCGGGCTCGCCCATTGTTATGGCAATTTTTTTCATCTTATAAAAAATTTAGCCACTGATTTTCACAGATGATCACAGATTTAATTTCCGTGTTTTTATGCTTTTTTTGTGTAAATCTGTGTGCATCTGTGGCTAATTAGGTTTTTTGTTTTTTTTTAATCTGCTTTTGAGAGCGCAACTATCGCATCCATCTCCACCTGAATGTCCATCGGCAGCCGTCCTGCCTGAAACGTTGTTCTGGCAGGAGGTTCATCATTAAAGTATTCTTTATAAACATCATTAAATCTTCCAAAATCATCCATATCAGCAAGATAACAGGTTACTTTTATTACATCTTTCAGACTGGCACCTGCCTCCTCAATAATGGTCTTTATATTATTAAGGGTTATCTCTGTTTCCTCTTCAATAGTTCCTCTCAGTATTGTACCTGTTTCAGGGTCTACAGGCCCCTGCCCTGAGATATACAACAAACCATTGTGAATTACTGCCTGAGAATATGGTCCTTTTGGCGTCGGGGCGTTATCGGTATAAAATATTTTTTTAGCCATTGCTTACCTCTTCCTCACTATTATCTGGTTAAAAAACACATAAATACTAAATGGTTGTCATTCCGGCTTGTCCGGAATCGTTCTTTAAGAAGGATTCCCGACGCGCTTTGCTTGCGGGAATGACGTTTATTATGGTTAATAC
Organism: Nitrospirota bacterium; assembly: GCA_016207865.1. Taxonomy (GTDB): domain Bacteria; phylum Nitrospirota; class Thermodesulfovibrionia; order UBA6902; family DSMQ01; genus JACRGX01. The sequence continues at coordinate 16,546 of JACQZD010000063.1, read as the reverse complement.
CTCTTTTGGATTTTTTTTGCCTTTTTAAGCACCTCAAGCGCCATCTTTTTTTTGTATGCTTTTAATGTCTTTGAAAGAGATGAATTTTTAAACTGCAAAATCTGGGCGGCTAAGATGGCGGCATTTTTTGCGCCTGCCTTTCCTATGGCCATTGCCGCAACAGGTATGCCCGGAGGCATCTGGACCGTTGAAAAAAGCGCGTCAACTCCCTTAAGCGGAGATGAGTCAATGGGTACTCCTATCACAGGAAGTATCGTGTGAGCGGCAATAACGCCTGCAAGATGCGCGGCTGCGCCTGCGCCTGCAATTATTACCTCAACACCTTTTTTCTCTGCGCCTGCGACAAGCTGGACCACTCTTTCAGGACTTCTGTGCGCAGAGGCTACGGTAATGTCATAAGGAATATTAAACTGCTTAAGAATTTTTTCAGCCTCCTGCATAATCGGCGAATCAGAATCACTGCCCATGATGATTAAAACTTTCGGTTTCATGTAGTAACCTCCTTAAAGGGTTCGAGGGTTTGAGTGCCAAATAACGTTTATAGCGTTATAGCGTACAGCGTTTATAGCGCAAAAAACGCAATGAACGCACAACGCTGAACGCAAAGCTATTTTTTAATAGCTTTATCCCCTATATCCTTCCTGTAATGCATCCCGTCAAAATGAATTTTCTCAATTGCTGTATAGGCATTTTTTTGGGCGGTCTGAATGTCTTTGCCGAGCGCAGTCACACCGAGAACCCTTCCGCCGGAGGTGACAATATTTTCATTGTCTGAGCTTGTTCCGGCATGAAACACGACTACATCGCGGTTGTCTTTTAACGAATCAAGTCCTGTAATTATTTTGCCCTTTTCATATGCGTCAGGATATCCTTTTGAAGTGATGACAACACAGACAGACACATATTGCAAATCATAAGACCGGCATAAATCACGACCCGGTATTTAATGCGCTCTTTTGCGAGCCCCTTTATCAGGGGATTTATCACGGTCTTCATGACATTTGCCTGCAAATCTTCAGTTACTACGGGCGCTGGACTGTATGCGCCCATGCCGCCTGTATTCGGCCCCTTGTCGCCGTCAAAAATCGTTTTATGGTCCTGAGAAGTCGCAAGAGGGATGACTGTCTTGCCGTCGGTCAGAACCATGAAAGACGCCTCTTCCCCTGTCAGACAGTGCGCCGCTATGACCTTATTGCCTGCGCTGCCGAATATCTTATCTTTCATGATTAATTTAAGGGAATTTATTGCCTCATCTGCGGTTTTGCATACGAATACGCCTTTGCCTGCGGCAAGCCCGTCTGCCTTAATTACAACCGGCGCGCCTTTGAGCCTTATATATTCCACGGCCTGCAAATAAGATGAAAATGCCTTGTATTCGGCAGAAGGGATTCCGTATTTGCGCATGAAGTCTTTTGCAAATACCTTGCTTCCCTCAAGTCTTGCGCCTGAGGCATTGGGACCGAAAATCCTGCGCTCTTCCCTGACAAATGCGTCAACAATGCCTGCGGTAAGCGGGGCTTCGGGGCCTACGACCGTTAAATCAACCCCTTCATATTTGACAAAGTTCAGCAGTGAATCAATGTCATCTGCCTTTATATCAAGACATTCAGCAATCTCTGCAATGCCGGCATTGCCCGGCGCGCAGAATATCTTATCAATCCTCCGGCTTTGGCTCAGCTTCCATACGAGGGCGTGCTCACGCCCCCCGCTTCCAATGACAAGAACCTTCAATATAACCTCCGTAAGACCGTAATACGTAATGGGTTTATGGACAATTGACTCACGCTTATAATGTTTGCTACCACGTCATTCCGTGCTTGACACGGAATCCAGTTTTTTCCCTCTGGATTCCTGCTTTCGCAGGAATGACAGCATTGTTGTAATCGTAGGACATCGCTTTTGCATTTATCAATAATTCTACTACCCATCATGCGTCACCCATCACGGTCGTTTAATGTTTAAAATGCCTCATTCCGGTAAACACCATTGCCATGTTGTGCTCATCTGCCGCAGCTATGGCGTCGTTGTCTTTGATTGAGCCGCCGGGCTGAATCACCGCAGTCACGCCCACAGACGCAATATAGTCAATCCCATCCCTGTTCGGGAAGAACGCATCTGAGCCCACGACCGTGCCTTTCAGCGAGCCGAGAGCCTTCATAGCGCCTAACTTTGCGGAATCCACCCTGCTTGTCTGTCCGACTCCGATTCCCACGGCGCTGTTTTTTGTTGTGTATATGATTGCATTTGACTTCATATGTTTGCAGACCTTCCATGCAAATGACAGGGCGGCGTATTCATCGTCAGTAGGCTTTCTTTTTGTAACTACCTTTAAGGCCCTGACGTCCTCCACCATGCCCATATCCCTTTCCTGAACAAGCAAGCCCCCCTGAATTTTCCTCATATCAATGCCCACGGGGTTTTGAGATGTATCAAGCACGAGCAGTCTGATATTCGGTTTTTCGTTTAAGAGCATCAGGGCGTCTGAGTCAAACCCGGGCGCTATTATTATTTCAACAAAAAGCTTCAGTATCTCCCTTGCGGTTGCCGCATTCACGTTTTTGTTTAATGCGATTACGCCCCCGAAGGCAGAGAGCGGGTCAATATCATAGGCCTTTACATATGCAGCTTCAATTTTATCTGCGGTTGCAACGCCGCATGGATTGTTGTGCTTGATAATTACTGCGGCCGGCTCCCTGAATTCCCGCACCAGGTCTATTGCAGATGCCGAATCAAGGTAATTGTTATATGACATTTCCTTGCCCTGCAGAATCTTGGCGTCAACAAGGGAAAGCCCTTTGTAAAGAGGCTCCCTGTAAATGGCTGCCTTCTGATGCGGATTTTCACCGTATCTCAAATCCGAGACCTTTGAGAAGGTCTGGTTGAGATGCTCAGGAAATACCGCCGCAGACTTTAAATATGCCGCAAGATGATTGGAGATGATGGTGTCGTACCGGGCGGTGTGCGAAAACACCTTTTGCGCCAGATAGAATTTTGTGTCATAACTGACGCCGCCGCCCTTAAGCTCTTCAATAATCTTTTTGTAATCCGCGGGGTCCACCACCACGGCGACGTCTTTGAAATTTTTTGAAGCCGCCCTGAGCATTGTGGGACCGCCGATATCAATGTTTTCAACTGCCTCGTCAAAAGTGGCATTGGGTTTTGACACCGCCGCCTCAAAAGGATAGAGATTAACAACCACCATGTCTATGGGATTGATGCCGTGTCTGTTTATGTCCTCCATGTCTTTTTTATGGTCCCGCCTTGAAAGAAGCCCTCCGTGAATTTTGGGATGCAGGGTCTTTAGCCTTCCGTCAAGCATCTCCGGAAATCCCGTGTAGTCGGAAACCTCTGTTACCTGAAGGCCTGCCTCGCGCAATGCCTTTGCCGTGCCTCCGGTTGACAGAATTTCAACCCCCATTGAGGATAACTCTTTTGCGAATTCTACAATGCCGTTTTTATCCGATACGCTTATTAAGGCCCTTTGAATCTTGCTCATTTTTCCTCCTGAATGTCAGTTTTAAATTTCAACTTGTAACTTGTATCTTTCAAGGTAAAGGCATATATGCCCTCAAAATCTTTAGAAAGCAACAAGATTTGCATCCTAATTGTAATATTCCATAAATAAGTTGTCATTCCTGCGAAAGCAGGAATCCATTAAAAAATAAGCATCTGGATTCCCGTTTCCACGGGAATGACAGGCAAAAAATAACATAGAACTTAAGTCCTTCATCCTACAAATACCCGCCTTCCATAATGCTGACATATCTTTCGTCAGTCACAATCACATGGTCTAAGACATTGATGCCCACAATCTTGCCTGTTTCAATAAGCCGTCCGGTTATTTCAATATCGTTTCTGCTTGGGCTCGGGTCTCCGCTCGGGTGATTGTGGATGAATATTACTGACGCCGCCGCCTCTTTTATGGCATGTCTGAAGACTTCCCTCGGATGAACAAGGGAGCTTGTCAGGGTGCCCACAGAAACAGTTGCTTCTTTGAAAATCCGGTTTTTAATATCAAGCATGGCGCACAAAAACATTTCCTTTTTCTGGCCGAAAAACTTATGCCTGTAATAATCATATACATCTCTGCTGTGCTTGACGCCCTGCGCGTCACGGCTGTTTTCCGCGGAATTTTGAAGCATGCGCTTCCCCAGCTCAAGCGCGGCCTTAATCTGAGCCGCCTTGGCCCCGCCTATGCCTTTGACTGTTGAGAGTTCAGCCGCGGAGGCGTCTGACATTTCCCTCAGGCCGTTGAATTCCGACAGCAGTTCGCGTCCCAGCTCAAGCGCGCTTTTGTTCTTTCCGCCGGTTCTTAATATTATTGCAAGAAGCTGTGCGGTGCTCAATCCCCCTGCTCCGAACTTAAGGAGCCTCTCCCTCGGTCTTTCGTCCTCCGGCCAGTTTTTTATGCTTTTGTATTCCATGTCAACAACATCCTCATAATGTCATTCTCCGATTTAATCGGGGAATCCAGTAGTTTAATATTCTAATTCCACATCGTTACAAGAACGACATCTGGATACTCCGGTCAAGCCGGAGTATGACGGTTATTTGCCTGATATTATTGATTCTCAGCAATGTTAACCTGTATTCCCCAAAACGCTTCTCTGTATCCCAATAATTTTTTTAATTCCGGATTCTGCCAGGTCAAGAAGCCTTTGAAACTGCTCCTTGTCAAAAGGCGCGGATTCGGCAGTGCCCTGAACTTCAATAAATTTCCCCGAGCCGGTCATTACTATGTTCATGTCAACCTCTGCGGTTGAGTCCTCTGCATATGACAGGTCCAGCAGCGGCTCTCCGTCCACAATACCGACGCTTACAGCCGCAACAAAATCTTTAATTGGGTTTTTTCCAATTATCTTGTTTTTCATTGCATATGTTACAGCATCCGAGAGGGCGATGACAGATCGCATGGTCCTGCCGATAGGTCTTTGTATCTCATGGGTTCTTCCGCAGACTTTTCCGGTGGTTGCGTCCCTCATCATCCTTGTAGGTGTTGAACGCGGGAGCATGGAGTATTCGGCTGTAACCCATCCCCTTTCAAGCTCTTTAAGAAACGGCGGCACCCTGTCTTCTATGGAAGCAGTGCAGATGACTTTTGTATTGCCGGCTTCAACTAAAACAGAACCCTCTGCGGTGTTTAAAAAATTCCTCGTGATTTTAATGCTTCTAAGTTCATCGTCAGCCCTTTTGTCAGGACGCATAATACCCTCCTAATATTTGTACCCGTATTGTCAAAACATAACCACAGAGCACAGAAAAAAATAAAACTGAATTTAGCCACAGATTAACACAGATTTTTTTAGAAGCTTCTTTTTTCATCTGGGAGATCTGCGAAATCTGTGGTTTCATATTTTTCCCTCTTTTCATAAAACTTTTCTAACGGTATGAATCTTCAAAGACCTTTCCGGCAAGCGGCGCCGAGAGGTCCATATGTCCGCCGAGGCTGTCTGTGTTTTTACCGTCCATCAGTATTTTTATGGCGGTTATATCAGGCATATTTTCCTTGAGGCTTTTATACAGACCTTCAATAATGTCGTATTCCTCGGACGCATCGCCTTTAAAAGATTTTTTAAGCTCACTGCTTAAATCAATGTAAAAGACACCGTCTTTGTCTATTGACACAGCGATTATTTTAACATCATAAGACTTTAAGTTTTTCTTAACAGAATTTTCAATGCCTGTAATAATGGTGTCGTCAATAAGTTCTTTACCCTCTCCGGCTGTAAAAATTTCCTCAACCGTTTTTTCTTTGCCCCATGGATATTTTTTTGCTTTTTCTTTTGCCGTAATGTCCGCAATGAAAGGGAGTTCAAGCGCAAGCCTCGGTTTAAAATAAAAATAGCTTCCAATGGCCCCTGCCGTAAATACCACAAAGGCAATAAGCAGATAAGTCCAGAAATTAGCTCCGGTTTTAATTTGCCTGACTCCCTTCAAAAAAATAAATGCCTTTTAAAATAGTGGCTGCCAGCATTTTTTTAAATTCAGTTTCATAACCGGCATCTCCCAAAGACGGCAGTTCAATTATCAGGGCCGCCGCCTCAATCCCCGGGAGTATGCTGTATGGCAAAGGCTTTACCGATACCATATTGGCGCCTAAATTTTCCCTGACGGCCTTTTGCATGGACTCCATGAGAGCCGACGTTTTTGAGATAAAAGGTCTCTGCCCTGCGGAAGCGCCTTCATCTATGGGGAGGCTTCCTGATAATACAGGAGTATATAATACAATATCTTTATGCCTGCCGGTATGGAGGCTCAGGAAGATTTCGCCTTTTTTATTGTTTGAGAAAGCGGCGCGTTCCGTCAGGGGTATAAACTGGTCGCCGTTTCTTGTAAGAAGGCACTGCGCTTCAACTTTTATGATTAAGGCCCTGAGTGTTTTGGCAAGGTCTAAAACAACGTCTTTTTCCCTGTAATTGCCTGCAGTCAAACCGTACTCATAGCCTCCATGCCCCGGGTCAATGATGATGATTTCGGTCTTAAGCGGGATTATTTTATCCTTGGCCCCGTCTTTTTTCTCCTCAATCTTTATGTCCTGATAGACGTCAATAACCAGTCTGGGCGGGGATTTTAGAAATACGGTTTTAAATTGCTTGAAATCTTTTGGAGAAAACACCACGGTATTTCTTACGGTTTTATAGGCAAATGGAAGTTCAACGTCTTCCAGCGAGAATCCGGAATCCTGAAAATTGACCACAATATCCTGCCCCCTTTGGTTGACAATGCCTTTTGACAGCAATACCTCAGGCCCCTCCAGGACAATCCTTACAAACTCAGGATGCCTGCTGCCCCTCAACTTTATCCGGGGAAGTTCTGCGGATTGAATGCCGGGAGTGATGAAGGAAATAACAAGCAGGAAACTTATGAGTTTTAAATTTATGAGTTTCATGGCAAGATATTACCATTTTTTGAGGACTTATTGCATCATGAAAGTTATTGACAAAATTAAGGTTTTTATGATATTCAGTTAAAGGCATCATTGGATCGTTTAGTGTTAATTTCGCTGTGAATTTATTAGGGAGATGCCCTTATGGGCTGTCTATTTCTTATCCCATTGTCAAAGAGCATAGCGGATTGATGGAGTTTGAGTCTGAGCCGGGCAGAGGCACGACTGCTTATATCAAACTGCCCGTGTACGATACATCAGGGGGTGGGCGGCATGAATTCCCAGCAGGTTCTTCTGGTAGATGACGAGCAGCAGATACTGCTCAGTTACAGCTTGATTTTGCGAAGCTCCGGTATTGCAAAGGTCCTGACGGTTCAGGACAGCCGGCAGGTTATGCCTTTGCTTGGCAGGCAGGATGTGGCGGTAATTATATTAGACCTTATTATGCCGCATATCTTGGGGCTTGAACTCCTGTCTAAAATCAAACAGGAATTCCCTCATATTTCAGTCATTGTCATGACTGCGGTAAATGATCTGGACAAGGCTGTGGAGTGCATGAAGCAAGGCGCAGCAGATTATCTTGTCAAACCGGTTGAAAAAAGCAGATTTGTTTCATGCGTTAAAAAGACATTGGAACTTATAACTCTGCGGGATGAGGTCTCTGCTCTCACACAAAAAATTCTTGACGGGCATCTGGAGCATGAAGACTTTTTTACGCCTGTTATTACAGTCAATAAAACCATGAAGGCTATTTTTAATTATGTTGAGGCAATTGCAAAATCCGACAAGCCGATTTGTATTACCGGAGAGACAGGGGTTGGAAAAGAGTTAATCTCAAGGATAATACATAATGTGAGCGGGCTTAGCGGTGAATTTATTCCGGTAAATGTGGCAGGGCTTGACGATCCGGTATTTTCAGATACGTTATTCGGTCATAAAAAAGGCGCATATACAGGCGCCGACAAGGACCGAAAGGGTTTAATTATCCAGGCCTCAGGGGGTACTTTGCTGCTTGATGAAATTGGCGACTTAAGCAGTACGGCTCAGGTTAAACTGCTGCGCCTGCTGGAGGAAAAAACATATTACCCTCTCGGCTCGGATACCCCGGAAACCAGTTATGCCCGGATTCTTGTCAGCACAAACAAGGACCTGAAGAAACTGATTTCAGAGGGCAATTTCAGAAAGGACCTGTATTTCAGGCTCTGCACCCATCATGTCCACATTCCGCCTTTGCGGCAGAGGCGTGAGGATATCCCCTTGCTGATTGAGCAGTTTATTGCGGAGGCGGCAGGGTCTGCGAATAAGAAAAAACCGGCATATCCGCGCGAGCTTATAACGCTTCTTGCAAACTATGATTTCCCGGGCAATGTCCGTGAGCTTCAGGCTATGATTTTTGACGCCGTTGCACAGCATAAGTCCGGAATACTTCCGCTGGAGAGTTTTAAGGAATTTATCAAAAATAAGGGGATAAATTCCAAAATGGACCCTGTGGTTTCATTGTCTGATGCAGCGTCAGGGCTGAATATCACCGGTCAATTTCCAACCATGAAAGAAGCCGAGACATTCCTGATAGAAGAGGCGCTGAAACGCGCAAACGGCAATCAGGGAATTGCGGCGTCGCTTTTGGGCATTACCCGTCAGGCGCTGAACAAAAGACTGGTAAGGAATGGTGTATAAATCCGCTTTCTTATTTGTCTATCCCGTATTTCTTCAGCCTGTGCCTAAATGAGCGGAAGGAGAGGCTGAGGAGTTTTGCGGCGTCTGTTTTTATCCCGTGAGCCTTCTCAAGCGCCTCCTTGAGATATGCTTTTTCCATGTCTTCAATTATACCCTCAAAGTTTATGCCTCCTGAAGGTATTGCAACATGTTCTCCCGCGGGGGAAGCGGTCCTTATTTCCTCGGGCAGATGCTGAGAATCAATAACCTCACTGTCGTGAAGCAGCAGCGCCCGTTCAATTATATTTTCAAGCTCCCTTACGTTTCCTTTCCACATGTAATTCATAAGAACTTCAATTGCATCCTGTGAAATCTGCTTCTTCCCGCCCGCATATTTTTTAATGAAATTATCAACTAGCAGGGGGATATCCTCTCTGCGTTCCCTCAGAGGCGGGATTTTCAGCGACAGCACATTGAGCCTGAAGTAAAGGTCTTCGCGGAAACGTCCTTCGCTGATGAGGGCAAGGAGATTTTTGTTTGTCGCTGAAATAATCCTAACGTCAACTTTTACGTCCGATGTGCTGCCTACCCTGCGGAAGGTCCCGTCCTCAATGACCCTGAGCAGTTTTGCCTGGAGTGCTACTGGCATTTCTGCAATTTCATCAAGAAAGATAGTTCCTTCATCCGCAAGCTCAAACAGCCCCTCTTTATTGGATACTGCTCCGGAAAAAGCGCCTTTCATATAGCCGAAAAGCTCGCTCTCAAGAAGTCCCTCAGGAATAGCTGCGCAATTAAGCGTGACGAATCTGCCGGTTTTTCTGGGGCTCAAGTTATATACGGCCTTGGCGATAAGCTCCTTTCCAGTGCCGCTTTCACCGGTAATAAGCACATTGGCTCCGCTTGACGCATATTTGGTTATCATTGAGAAAAGCTCAAGCATTGCAGGGCTCTGGCCTATCATGTTTTCAAAGGAAGCGGTTCCTAACTGCTCTTTTAAAATGGACAGGTCGGTCTGCAATCTCTTTTTTTCAAAAGCATTTTTTATGACAAGCCTGATGTCATCCATCTTAAAGGGCTTTTGGATGTAGTCAAAGGCCCCGAGCTTCATGGCCTCTACTGCGGATTCAGGGGTGCCGAATGCGGTGATAATCACGACTACGGTATTAGGCGCTATTTCCTTTATGTTCCTCAGGAGGTCAATGCCGTTGAGTTTGGGCATTTTCATGTCTGTTATCACAAGGTCAAAGATGTCGTTTTTCATGATGTCAAGGGCCGTCATGCCGTTGTCAGCGGCAGATACGCTGAAGCCCTCGCTTTTAAGGAAGATCTCCAGTATCTCTCTTATGCTTTTTTGATCATCAACGACTAAAACTTTACCTTTAACCGCTTTTGTCATATCCTCAGTTTTCAATTGTTTGCAGGCAGCATTACCCTGAATGTCGTGCCGGCGCCTTTGGATTTAACAGTAATCCTGCCCCCGTGCGCCTCCACAATTTTCTGCGTTATCGCAAGCCCCAGCCCTGTTCCATTATCCTTTGTGGTGAAAAAAGGATAAAATATTTTGTCTATATGTTCCTGATTGATTCCAGCGCCGGTATCCTTAAATAAAATCTCCACTGTGCCGCCGGTTTTCCTTGTGCCGATGCTTATATTCCCTCCGTCAGTGACGGCGTCAAGCGCGTTGATGCCGAGATTCCAGAAGACCTGTAAAAGCTGTTTCGGGTCCCCTGTAATAAACATCTGCCCCTCAATATGCTCGGATATAGTAACATTTTTTTTGCCGGTTTCTGAACTGCGCAGAAGCGTGGCGACGTCGCTCAGGTACTGATGTAAATCAAAGGTGGTCTTATTCGGTTCCTGCGGTTTTGCATATAGCAAAAAGTCAGTAATGATTGCATTCAGCCGGTCCATTTCTGAGAGCGCTATCTGCATGAGGTGGTCCGCATGTTCGCTTGAGACCTTTTTTTCACGGAGCATATCAATGGACGCCTTAAGCGATGCAAGCGGGTTTCTGAGTTCATGCGCAATGGATGCTGAAAGCTCTCCTATGAAGGCCCATTTTTCCTTTTTTTTGACCTCTGCCTCCATTGCCTTGAATTCCGTCAGATCCTGAAAAACACCTATTATCCCTATCTGTTTTCCCATGCCGTCCTTAAGCTCCGATATCCCCATCCCTACGGGAACAGAACGGCCGGCTACCATAACCGTACCCTCAATCCTCTCCAAAGACACTTTTTTTGAGCCGCCCAGAAAAGGGAATATCTCTGAAGTATCTTTGCCCTCTACGCTGTCAAAACCGCATTTAAGGATTTTCTGCGCAGAGGTATTGAAGGTAACTATCTTCCAGTTCAGGTCTGTTGTAAAAACGCCGCTTGTCATGCTTTCAATTATGTCCCTGCTGAAGACCTTCAGGTCGCTTAAGATTGTATTTTTTTCTTCAAGACTGAGGGTGGTCCTGTACAGTTTTTCAGAATGATAACCGCTTAGAAATGCGACAAGGTAGAATATGGTGATGTGAGAGAAAATGTTATAAAAGTAATCTTTTTCCATAAAAACAATATCAGTGGTGAGAGGCAGTAGGCCTGCGAACTGAAGTGTTATAAGCAGTCCGTACAAGCAGCTGCTGAGTGTAGCAACAGCATAGCAGGCGCGGCGGTTGAGCATTATCGCCGCTGAAATTATGCTGACAGGAAACAAAAATGAAAACCAGCTTGCCAGCCCTCCGGTCAGATAAAGAAGGATTGTCTCGGCAATGATATCAATCACAATCTGGGTGTATGCAAAGATGATATAATGGGAGATATTTTTTATCTGCCGGAGAAAAAGTATGTAGATTGCCGTCAGCAAATACAGCAAAATCACAAAATAGGAAAATACGACCGGCTGTGCAATTGTGCTGAAACCGATTTTTGGGAGATAATACGAACCAAGCAGGACGGTGACCAGCACTGCCCTGAGAAATATCAGATATGTAAGTTTTCTTACAGCCTCTTGCATGAATGGTTTGTGTTTAATTTTAATCTGCCGTACCTCCCTTCTGTCAAGTCTCTCTGGATTTTATAAAAAATAAATCGTCTAACCATATGATTATCACACTGCTGACAAAAAATGTCAGCCACGACAAATAATTTTACAAATTTAAAGTGAACAGACAGGTCACAAAGGCAAAACTCCTTGAATTCATTAAATTTTTACCAAATAAACCTGCTGGTATAAAAAATGCAAACATAATGAATGTGATGCAGGTCATAGCGCAAAAAAAGTAGATAGTAGAAAATAAAATCTACAGGCCGGTTTTGTGACAATATAAAAGTGCAGGAGGAGGGGAAAAACATGAGACTCAAAAATATTATAAAAGGTTTTACGCTTGTTGAACTGACAGTCATTATCGTGATAATCGGCGTTCTTGCCGCTTTTGCAGTGCCGAGATACCGCGATGCGGCTGAGCGCGTAAAGGCAAGGGAGGCCTTTAACTACCTTGCCTCAGTGAGGGCTTCACAGGAAAGATTCCATGCGCGTCAGAACACATATACAGGCTCTATAGCAAGCCTGGATATGAGGACGGGCGCACCCAAGTATTTCAAAGTGGGGCAGATAACGGCAGGCGGCTCCGGCAACATTGAGAATTCATGGTCGCTTACGCTTACACGTCAGGGTTCAACAGCAGGTTATGGCGCATATACGGTTACATTTACAGAGCAGGGATTTGATGTGACAAGCAGCATGATCGCTGCATTGCCTGAAATCAATCCGATGTGAACATAACACAGTGTTTCACGGTTTCCCCGTTTAACCCATCCCCCCGGCGGTTAAACGGGGAAACTTTTTTTTAACTTGTAATTCCCTGTAGTCTTGCCACATGGTCTCCACTAATCCCTCCCCCGTCAAGGGAGGGGAGATTTAGATACCCTGCGGTCTTTGTCGCAGGGTTGTTCATTGCCGGATTGAAAGAACCATATTAAATTCATACAGTATGAGGAGAATATACATAAATATCAAAAACAGCACACCAATGCGTGCGGCTTTGACATTTTTAAATAGGCAGAAAAATACTACTGCAAAGCCTGTGATAAAAAATTTTGATATGATAAAAGTCAAGGCGCCGTGCTTAAGAAGAAATGACATTACCGGATTGGCCTCGTCAGCCGAGCCTTCATAAATCATAGAAAGGGTCAGGTAAGCGTCAATACAGTTAAGAAGCAGAAGCAGAAGCAGAAACACCAGAAGTCTTGAACTGAACCGGTCCATAAATAAATATATTTTTTTGTCATCTTTTCTTCTTGCGGCTTTCCTTCTGCCGCCGATAAATGTGTGCCTGCAGAGAATCGGCGTGGGAAATCTCCGCCTGTCTCTAAGGATTCTTTTATCCGAATTTTCCGGCAACTGTTATCCTTTATTCTCCCGGAGTTTAAAAAGTCAAAGAAAGGCGGCGCGCAGCGAACCTGTCTTTAAAGCGTGCCTTTTGTTGACGGTATGCCCTTTGTTTTGGGATGTATCTCAACTGCGCTTCTTAAGGCCCTGCCGACGCCTTTAAATACCGCCTCAAAAATGTGATGCGGGTCGCGGCCGTAAAGAAGTATTATGTGGAGATTCATGCCTGCGTGATTTGTCAGAGACCTGAAAAAATCCTCAAAGATAGACATGCCGGCGCCCTTTAAGGTGCTGTCCTTGGGCGGTTTGACTCTGTAGACGAGGTATGGTCTTCCGCTGAGGTCTATGACTGTTTGCACAAGGCATTCATCCATGGGCGTAAGCGCCTCGCCGTAGCGCCTGATCCTGAGTTTCTGCCCAAGGGCTTTTTTGACTGCCTCGCCGAGCACAATGCCGATGTCTTCTATCAGATGGTGGTAATCAATCTCAATATCGCCTTTTGCCTCTGCGGTGATGTCTATATGCCCGTGTTTTGCCATGAGGCTGAGCATATGGTCCAGAAAAGGGATTGAGGTGTTTATCTTATAGTCTCCGGCGCCGTCAAGATTAACACTGATTTTAACGTTTGTTTCTTTGGTCTTTCTTTCAACTTTTGCCTTTCTCATTTATAACCCCCCCCTTATTTGTCATTTTCCCAAACACCTTGAAATATCCCAAGGTTGTCATTCCGGCATGTTTCAAGCCGGAATCCAGAGATTTTTATAATGGACTGGATTCCTGCCTCCGCAGGAATGACGGATTTAAAGGTATGTTAGAGTCAATGACTGCATAGATTTTTTATATGCTCAAACATTTTTTTAATGCCCTTAAAAAAATCCTGTTTTCCTCCGGCGTCCCGACTGTCACCCTCAGGCACTCCTTCACAATCCCGCTTAAGTTTCTCACAAGCACGCCTTTTTTCAGAAGCCCTTTATAGATTTTAGCAGGATTCTCTGTTTTAAACAAAATAAAATTTGCCTCAGAGGGGTAGGGGGTGATGCCGTTTATTTCAGACAGCTCATCAAGGAGCTTTTCCCTTTCCTTTATGATTGTCCTGATATTAGACTTTATCAATGCCTTGTCTTTTAAGGCATCAGATGCGATTGTCTGGGAAAGGGAGTTGAGATTAAAAGGAAGCCTTACCTTATTCACTTCATTGACTATATCTTTATCAGCCAGAAGAAAGCCCACCCTTAAGCCTGCAAGCCCGATTTTGCTTAATGTTCTAAGTATAACAAGATTCTTATAGTCCTTAAGCATCGGCGTAAAACCTTTATCGCCTGCAAACGGGTGGTAAGCCTCGTCAATTACAACAAGTGAACAGTGAACAGTGAACAGTGGCAAGATTTTCAAAATCTTCTCTGAGGAAAAGCAGTTGCCTGTGGGATTATTAGGCGGGGTTAAAAAAATAAGTTTAGGCTTATATTTTTTTATTGCAGTAAGGATTTTTTCAAGGTCAAGATCAAACTCTTTATCAAGCGGTATCTCAATTTTTTTTTCACCGAGCGCCTGTGAGATAATTCCGTACATTGAAAACGTCGGGACCGGATATAAAACAGGGCCTCCGAAGGTTGTTATCAAATAATAAATAAGCTCGTCCGAGCCGTTTCCGTGAAGTATGTTTTCAGGCCGGAGACTGAATTCTTTTGCAATGATTTTTCTTAAGGCCTTTGCCTCAGGGTCCGGGTATCGGTTTAAAGCTTGGAAATTTTTTTGGACGCTGAACCTTGCCGGCTGGCCGGCCGGCGCAGAATACGGGCTTTCATTTGCGTCAAGCTTTACTGCGCACGCAATATCTTTTGCTTCATATGCCGACAGGGAGCGGATATTTGGTTTTACTAATTTTTTGATATTCATTGGGAAGGCTGTTCATTCTGCTTGCTTTTGTCAAGAGCAGTAAGAAAGGCCTTGACCACCTCTTGATCAAACTGCGTGCCGCTGCATCTTTCTAATTCCGATATGGCGTATTTTTCCCCGGGCGAAGGGCGGTAAGGCCTGTCTGCCGTCATTGAGTCAAAAGAGTCAGCCACATGAAGTATCCTTGCGCCGATAGGTATCTTTTTATTCTCAAGCCCGTCAGGATAGCCCTTGCCGTCAATTCTTTCATGATGGTGCCTGATTAATGGAATAATTTCATTTAATTGTTTTATCTCTTTAAGAATGCTTGCGCCTTGTGCAGGATGCTCTTCTACGATTTCCCGTTCCCTGTCGGTAAGTTCTGAGGGCTTGTCCAGGAGGTAATCATAAGTCCCTATTTTACCCACGTCATGAAGCAGTGCGGCAAGCCTGAGGTTTTTTATATCATCATCGTCAAGACTCATCTCATGCGCAATTAACTCTGCATATTGAGTCACCCGCTCGGAATGACCTCGCGTCCAGTGGCTTTTTGCATCAAGGGCATTGACGATCACGCGCACAATGCCTATAAAAAGGTTCTCAAGCTCTCTATATGATTCGCCTATGTCTTCAAGCATATTTAAAAAGGCCTCTTTGCCTGTTCTAAGGGACTGCTCCCTTTTTGCCTTCCGCATATTGCAGTGAAATGCTTATTTGCTATTGCAATATTAAAGTCGGTGTCATGAACAGACACCGGGAACGGCAGTGCGTCAATCAGTGTCTGCCAGTGTTTAATGTGTTCTTTAAGCGTCTTTCGGGTTGTGGTTTTATCTTCCATTTTTATGGGTAAAGGGAATGTTTACGGAATCACCTTGTTCAGGGGATACTCCACAATTCCTGATGCGCCTGCTGACTTGAGCCTGATGATGAGGTCCCTGACTGTCTTTTCATCTGTCATGACCTCCAGGGCGTACCATCCCTTATCCGAAAGAGGCGAGATTGTCGGCGAGTGCATTGCTGAGAGAAGGCTCAGAACCCGTTTAAAAGATTTCTCCTGTACATTCATTTTAATGCCGACTTTTTCTTCTGCTGCAAGCGCGCCTTTTAACAAAAGTACGATATTTTCCATTTTCTGCCGTTTCCACTTGTCCTGCCACGACTTTTTGTTTGCAATGAACCGGGTGGTTGACTCAAGAATGGTCTCAATAATCCTCAGATTATTGGCCCTTAAAGACGTGCCTGTTTCTGTAAGCTCAACTATTGCATCTGCAAGATGAGGAGGCTTAACTTCAGTGGCTCCCCATGAAAAGTTTACCTCAGCCTTAACGCCTCTTGACTTGAGATATTTTTTAGTGAAGCCGACAAGCTCTGTTGCAATGCGTTTTCCGTTTAAATCCCGGATGTTTTTGATTTTGGATTTCTCAGGCACCGCAATAACCCATTTGACAGGTCTTAGTCCGCCTTTTGCATAGTTGAGTTCGGCAGCTTCGTACACATCCGCGTTCTGCTCAAGTATCCAGTCTTTTCCGGTAAGTCCGGCGTCAAGCACGCCGTCCTCAACGTATTTAGCCATCTCCTGCGCCCTGATGAGCATGGCCTGTATTTCAGGGTCGTCAAAAGACGGATAGTAAGAACGGGCATCCACTGATACCTGATAGCCTGCTTTTTTGAAAAGCTTTAATGTTGATTCTTCAAGACTGCCTTTCGGGAGCCCGATTTTTAAGATTTTACCCATAATCATTACTCTGCTTTCATGCT
>JACQZD010000062.1 GCA_016207865.1 Nitrospirota bacterium | reverse complement strand
TACATTTTCAGATTGATAATGTACTGTCTAATTTCTGGTTCGCACGTTGTAATCTTCGCCTCAAGTTCCGGCGAAGTTTCCCAAGGTTCTGCTATTATTGGCTCAGATTCCGGGGCTGGCTTAGATACAGACATCAATTACCCCTTTCATGGTGGCTGAAATGATTAATTTTATTGCACATAACAATATTATTAACTGGTTTTTTGTTATCATACATCTGGCTTTTGGAAAAGGCAAGAATTTGACGGTTTCCTATGGATTTGACTATGATTTTCAACTTGTTATCCACGCAAAAAAGGTTGATAACAAGTTTGCTCGTTATCAACATATGCGAGGCATGCCGCAATTAAAAGGAGGATTGAGTAATGATAGGAAAAAGAAAACCAACACATCCCGGAGAGATTTTAAGGGAGGATGTTATAAAGCCTCTGGGAATATCTGTGACTGAAGCGGCAAGCAGGCTGGGTATTACGAGAAAGACATTATCCGCATTGCTGAACTGCAAGGCGTCTTTAAGCCCTAGGATGGCGATTAGAATAGCAAAGGCGACAAGGACGTCACCGGAAAGCTGGCGCATCAACTTCATTTTTCCTCTTGTATGCTATCCATGTCTTAATGGCATCTTCTGTAAATACATTGCCTTTCATCAGAAATTCATGGTCTGCCTCAAGGTGATTGAGCGCATCTTCAAGGGTACCGGGCATTGTCGGCACATTTGCAAGTTCTTCGGGACCGAGCTCGTAGATGTCCTTATCAAGGGGTTCGCCAGGATGAATTTTGTTCTCAATGCCGTCAAGCCCTGCCATGAGCATTGCGGAGAAGGCAAGGTAGGTGTTGCATGACGGGTCAGGGAATCTTACCTCAGCCCTTTTTGCCTTTGGGTTTGCAGAATAAGTCGGTATTCTGATGGACGCCGAGCGGTTTCTTGCTGAGTACGCAAGATTAACCGGCGCCTCAAAACCCGGCGTAAGTCTTTTGTAAGAGTTTGTAGTCGGGTTTGTAATAGCCGCAAGCGCCTTTGCATGTTTTAACACGCCTCCGATGTAGTAAAGAGCCAGGTCGCTCAATCCTGCATAACCATTGCCTGCAAACAGGGGTTTGCCGTTTTTCCATATGCTCTGATGCACATGCATGCCTGAGCCGTTGTCCCCGAATAAAGGCTTGGGCATGAAAGTCACTGTCTTGCCGTGCCGTCTTGCAACATTTTTTATGATGTACTTAAAGAGCATATTCTTATCAGCCATACTGACGAGCGAATCAAATCTCATATCAATCTCTGCCTGTCCTGCTGTTGCAACCTCATGATGCTCTCTCTCAACATAGATGCCGCATTTCTGCATCTCCATCACCATCTCGGTCCTCAGGTTCACCTGACTGTCAGTGGGCGGCACCGGAAAATATCCTTCCTTATGCCTTGGTTTGTAGCCGAGGTTAGGATTTTCTTCACGGCCGGAATTCCATACTCCTTCCGTTGATTCAATAAAGTAATAACCGCTGTGCGAGTTCTGGTCAAACCTTATCCCGTCAAAGATAAAAAACTCAGCCTCAGGCCCGAAATACGCTGTGTCGCCTATACCTGTTGATTTCAGATATGCCTCAGCCTTCTGCGCAATGTAACGCGGGTCCCTCGTATAAAATTCTTTTGTTATCGGGTCTACGACATTGCAAATTAGGCTTATCGTCGGATACTCCATGAAAGGGTCCATGAAGGCAGTCTTCGGATCAGGGATTATAAGCATGTCAGATGTGTGGATAGCCTTCCATCCCCTGATTGAAGAGCCGTCAAAGCCAAGCCCCTCTTCAAATATCTCCTCCTTTAATTCTGCGATCGGCACTCCAAAATGCTGCCAGATGCCGGGGAAATCAAGGAACTTGAAATTTGCCATGACGGCCTTGTTTTCCTGCGCCATCTTAATTACGTCTTTTGGTGTCATCTTACTTCCTCCTTTGTTTATTGTTAATGCAAGCCTGCATTTTATTAATATTTTCAGGGCATGAAAAATTTCTCATAAAACTTTTCCGCCCTTACGGAATATTCACTGTAAAATGTTTCCGAGTCCTTCTTGATTTTCTGAAAATCAGGCGCAGCTCTGAGCCAGTCCGATATCATCTTCCTTGTCACTTCAATATGAAATTGAAACGCATAGGCGTTTTTGCCGTACCTGAAAGCCTGATTCGGATACAATTCAGAAGACGCAAGTCTTACTGCGCCCTCCGGAATATCAAAGGTTTCTCCATGCCAGTGGAAAACAGTTAAGAGTTTAGAGTTAGGGGTCAGGAGTGAAGAAAACAACTCATCTTTTAATCCATTTTCCGTAAATTTAGTATTATACCATCCAATTTCTTCTTGCGGGCCCGCATACACCTTTGCACCCAAGGCCTTTGCCATTATTTGTGCGCCGAGACATACGCCCAAAACCTTTTTGCCTTTTGAAATAAAATCCCTGACAAGATTTTCTTCGTCTTTGATATAGGTATAAATGTTGTCTGCATTTACGCTCATGGGCCCGCCCATCATTACAAGCGTGTCAAACGCATCAGGAGCGGGGAGCCTTTCGCCGGCTGAGAGGTCGGCGATATGGTAAGGAATTTTTTTTAGTTTGAGATAATCCTCAATGGTCCCCGGCCCTTCAGTTAGTATGTTTTTGCAAATTAGCACTGACATAAACTAAACCGCCGCCTCTCCCTTTTCCCCTGTCCGTATCCTGATTACCTCATCAATATTTGAGATAAAGATTTTTCCGTCGCCGATGTCGCCTGTTTTTGCATGCTCCTGAATTACGGAGATGGCCTCCTCCGCTATTTTGTCCGGCACGACCATCTCTATCTTTACCTTCGGGACAAAATTTATGTCATACTCCGCCCCGCGGTAAAATTCTATATGCCCTTTCTGTCTTCCAAAACCTCTGACCTCAGTCACTGTCATGCCCTGTACGCCGAGTTCATTCAGCGCTTTTTTTATCTCATCAAGTTTAAACGGTTTGATTATCGCCTCAATCTTTTTCATATTCAACTCCTTTTAACTCTTAACTCTTAACTTATTATTGCGTATACGCGCTTTCTCCGTGAAGAGCCTGATCCAGTCCAAGAAACTCTTCACCGTCCTTGACCCTTAGCCCTACGGTCCAGTCAACAAATTTAAGAATCATCAGCGTTGATATAAAAACGAACACATAAGATACTATCACAGCAATAGCCTGAGTCCCGAATAATGAAGAATTACCGAAAAACAGTCCGTCTTTGCCGGCGGGGTTTACGGCGGTTGAAGCAAAAAGCCCCACTGCCAATACTCCCCAGGTCCCGCTGACGCCGTGAATCCCGATTACGTCAAGTGAATCGTCATAGCCCAATCTTGATTTCATATTAACGCCCATATAGCACAAGGCCCCTGCGATTATTCCGATTAATATCGCTGACAAGGGGCTGACAAAACCTGCGGCAGGCGTTATGCCTGCAAGCCCTGCCACAGCGCCGCTGACTGCGCCGAGCGCAGTCGGTTTTCCCCTCTGCAGCCATTCAATAATGAGCCAGCTCATAGCCGCGGCGCCGGCTGCTGTGTTTGTTGTTACAAATGCTAAAGAGGCAAGACCTCCGGATGTCAGTGCGCTGCCTGCATTAAAGCCAAACCAGCCAAACCATAAAAGCGCTAATCCCAATATGGTCATTGGCAGGTTGTGCGGCAGCATCGGCTCTATGCCGAACCCTCTGCGTTTTCCTATGACCATTATTGCCGCCAGTGCCGCAACCGCCGAACTTATGTGAACCACTATTCCTCCTGCAAAATCCAGCGCTCCGAGTTCTTTTGCAATCCATCCGCCGCCCCATACCCAGTGGCATAACGGCGAATACACAAATGTTACCCAGAGAACCGTAAATATAATTAATGCCGAAAACTTTATTCTCTCAGCAAAGGCTCCTGTTATCAGCGCCGGAGTTATGACTGCAAATGTACTTCGAAACATCATAAATATCAGATGGGGGACAGTCGGGGCAAACATGGAGGGCGCTTGCCCTACACCGTTAAGTCCAAACCATTCAAGGCTTCCGGTGAGGCCCCATTTATCAGGTCCGAATGCAAGCGAATATCCCCACAATACCCATATTACACTTACCATGCAAAGCATGATAAAGCTGTGCATAATGGTTCCGAGCACGTTTTTCCTCCTGACCATGCCGCCGTAAAATAGCGCAAGCCCCGGAGTCATCAGAGTCACAAGCGCTGTTGAAATCAGCATCCATGCTGTATCGCCGCTGTTTATGGCAGACGGTTCCCCGGCGTAAGCAAGGCTTGGCAATACTAAACTTACTGCCGCTGTCAGGATAAACCTTAATTTCATGAATACCTCCATTCAGGGTGTTTCCAATAGAGGTAATTGCAAAAGTCGTGCTTAAGCTTAACCCTTTGATTTATTGTGAAAAAATATTTAGCATTATCATACAAAATTGTATGATAATGCTAAATGCCGTATAGTTTTCTTTAAAAAACATAGAGATATGCGTTATAGCTACAAAAATGTAGGAACTACATTTTTGTAGCTATAACTTAATAATCAAACCGCCGCCTCTCCCTTTTCACCCGTTCGTATCCTGATAACCTCATCAATGTTTGAGATAAAGATTTTTCCGTCGCCTATGTCGCCTGTTTTTGCATGCTCCTGAATCACGGAGATGGCCTCCTCCGCTATTTTGTCAGGCACGACCATCTCTATCTTTACTTTCGGGACAAAGTTAATGTCATACTCTGCCCCGCGGTAAAACTCTACATGCCCTTTTTGCCTGCCGAAACCTTTTACTTCTGTTACTGTCATGCCTTGTACGCCAAGTTCATTTAGGGCATTTTTTATCTCATCAAGTTTGAACGGTTTAATTATCGCCTCAATCTTTTTCATATAATCCTCCTTTAACTTTTAACTCATAACTTATAACTCATAACTTGTTATGACGTATACCCGCTTTCTCCGTGTACTGACTGGTCCAGACCAATAAATTCGCTCTCTTCATTGACCCTTAACCCCAGAGTGAGGTCAAGAACTTTCAGGATAATCAGTGTAACAACGAAAGAGTAAACCCATGCGGCGCCGATGCTTATCAACTGGTTAACCAGCAGTGAGGCATTGCCGAAAAATAGTCCGTCATTACCGGCTGAGTTAATGGCCTTTGATGCAAATAATCCCGTTGCAATTGCGCCCCAGGTGCCGCCGACCCCGTGGACGCCCACTGCATCAAGTGAGTCGTCATATCCGAGTTTTGTCTTGAGATTGACTGCCATGTAGCATATGACGCCGGCTGCCAGCCCGATGACTATTGAGGACATCGGTCCGACAAAACCTGAGGCCGGAGTAATTGCAACCAGTCCTGCAACAGCGCCTGACACCGCGCCGAGCGCCGTTGGTTTTCCTCTGTGCATCCACTCTGCCGTCATCCATGACAATGCGGCAGCGGCAGTTGCAATATGTGTCACAACGAATGCGGATGTTGCAAGCGCGCCTGATGCCACTGCGCTGCCGCCGTTAAACCCGAACCAGCCGAACCATAACAGCGCGGCTCCAAGAAATGTCATTGTAAGGTTATGCGGAGGCATTGGTTCTTTGTTGTAGCCCTTTCTTTTGCCGACTACAAGGGCGGCGGCAAGCGCCGATACCCCGGAGGTTATATGCACAACCAGCCCGCCTGCAAAGTCAAGCGCGCCCAGGTTTCTTATCCATCCGCCGAGGCCCCATACCCAGTGCGCAACGGGTGCGTATGCAAAGGTGGCCCAGAGCACGAGGAATAGTATGTATGTGCTGAATTTAAAACGCTCGGCAAACGCGCCTGTTATCAGGGCGGGCGTAATTACTGCAAACATCATCTGAAATATCATGAAGGCCTGATGCGGAATTGTGGCCGAATAATCCGGATTAGGATCCAGCCCGACATTTTTTAATCCGGCCCAGTCAAGACTGCCTATGAAGTGCCCGATATCAGGACCAAACGCAAGGCTGTATCCGTAGAGCACCCATACGATGCTGATTACCCCTAATGCGATAAAGCTCTGCATTATAGTGCCTAATACGTTTTTGCGTCTGACCATGCCGCCGTAAAACAATGCAAGCCCGGGCGTCATGAGCATCACAAGCGCAGTTGAGATTAAGACCCATGCGGTGTCGCCGGTATCAACCTTCGGCGCAGGCGCACTCTGTGCAGCTTCAGGGACCGCGGGGGGCGCCAGAGGAACCTCCTCTGCAAAGACAATGCATGTTAAAACAAGCAGAATGATTATGATTGAAACACTCATTAATCGTTTCATGTTTCCTCCCTTTTAAATAACGGTCTATGTGTTTGTGTCATTCCCGCGAAAGCGGGAATCCAGATAAAATTAAAAGACTGGATTCCGTGTCAAGCACGGAATGACAGTTTTATGCTAAAAACTCATTGTCAGGTTAATACCCGTCACAACTGTATCGTCAAGTTTTCCGTTATGGTTATAAGAACTGTTGTCAACTGTTCTTTCAGCCCTGTCTGACAGCGGGAACCAGTATTGAACAAGGGGCTGAACATTGATATTTTTTGCAACCGGAATTGTAAAACCGGCCTTTACCATGCCGTCATGAAGCGCGGAATATTTTTTGCCGGTGTAAGTGCCCGTGGTGCTTTCATACGTATTCCAGTAGTCATTGTCCCCCATGAAATATCCTGCGGATGCGCCGAGGTCAAGGGTGATGTCCTTGTAAACAGGCAGGGACTGTGAGAGCGCAAGGTTTATATATGTGCCCGGATATTCGCTTATATCGCGGTAAACCGACAATACGGGTTTGAGCACAGTATCATAGCCTGCTGTAAGAAACAGCTCTTCGGTTTCAGCGGTGTATTTTGTGCCGTAGTAAATATATCCGGCAGTCATGCTTAGTTTATCTATCGCATACGTATAGCTCAATGTCAAATCAGTTTCATTAAAACTCTTGTGCCCCTCTCTGTCAGGGACAAAAGATTGCGTGGGATGTTCGTCGCTGTCAATGCTGCCCCATAAAGAGGCTGTAAACCATTTATATGAGACGCTTACAGAAGGCTCAATAACAAAACTGCTGGAGCTGAGCTCATAACCCCTGAAAACATATTTATTAAAAACACCGGCTGATGCGCTTCCTGACACAGGCGGTGTTTCCGTATGCCGAAGAGTAACCTCCTTTTGAGTCTCTACATTGTGCGCATCTTTAATTTCTTCTGCAAATGAAATTTTTGCAAGACCGAAACATATTAATACCGCTGTACATAACATAATCATTAATTTCATGTTACCCTCCAAAGTTATTTATTCCTCAGACTAAAGTCTGCGGCGGCTTCTTTTTTTATTTCATATTTCTTAATTTTGTATCCCGCTATTCTCTCGGTTATGCCGAGCCTCCTCGCCGCCCTTGCAATAACCCAATCACATTCTTTGAGCGCGTTGATTATCTCCTCCTGCTCAAACTCTTTAATTTTTTCTTTTAGTGTTTTTGTTTCAATCATCCTGCAATTACTATTGCGAAAATCATGCGAAAGCTTATCTTATTGATTTTTAAGAATTGTTGAATATGCACTGACATACAATTTTGTATGTTTGGTACAAATTAGTAGCATTATCGTGTTTTGGACAATCGGGATTTGCAATGCCAGATGATTGTGACAGAGGCATTATGCTTCTTGACGGAGATGTATAGAAATTAATGACAGCGGCAAGGGGTTGTTTTTTGCATGATGCTTGTATTACTCTTTTAATAGTTTCAATAACGAACAGACTGTTGAAAAAGTCCATTCTTACTTAAAAAATTGTCATACCCGCGAAGGCGGGTATCCAGACCATATTGAAAACACTGGATTCCCGTTTTCACGGGAATGACAGCAAAAGATGAAAGATATAATTTAAAAGGTCTTTTTCAACAGTCTGCGAAGCGCTGCCTATGTATAAAGAATATTTTGGTTTTGCCGAAATGCCGTTTTCCATTGCCCCGGACCCGCGCTATATCTACATGAGCGCGCAGCACAGGGAGGCGCTGGCGCATCTCGTGTATGGATTTAACGGCGATGGCGGCTTTGTATTATTAACCGGAGAAATAGGCGCCGGCAAGACAACCGTCTGTCGCTGCCTGCTGGAGCAGATTCCTAAAAATTCCGCTATTGCCTTCATTGTTAATCCTAAATTAACTGCTGTGGAACTGCTGGCAGCGGTTTGTGACGAGTTTGGAATTAAATATCCCGGGGGCAATACCAGCGTCAAGGTGTTTACAGACCTTATTAATACATTTTTGCTTGACGCTCATGCAAGGGGGCAAAAGGCTCTGCTTATTATTGATGAAGCACAGAATCTCAGTACCGATGTGCTGGAGCAGTTACGTCTGCTGACTAATCTGGAGACCAATGAGTTTAAACTGCTTCAGATTATACTTCTGGGACAGCCGGAACTAAGGGATAAGCTGTCAAGGCCTGAACTTCAGCAGCTGGCCCAGCGGATAATTGCGCGGTATCATCTCGGTCCCCTGTCAAAGAAGGACATAGCTGCATATGTAGTACACCGCTTATCAGTTGCAGGGGTGCGCAGGGAAGTTTTTTCTTCCCGGACCATGTGCAGCATATACAGGCTGAGCAGGGGAGTCCCGCGTCTGATTAATGTGATATGCGACAGGGCGCTGTTAGGGACATATGTTCAGGGTAAAAATGGGGTTGACAAGCCGACGCTTAAGACAGCGGCGCGGGAAGTTTTCGGCGAGACCGAATATAAAGGATATCATAAAAAAATATCCGCATGGATGTTTGCTGTAATACTGCTTGCAATTTCTGCGGTTGTGTTTGCGGCAGCCTATTTTAATTACAATAAAGAACAGACCCCTGCGCTGAAGGAAAATACGGTGAGTACGCCTCAGACCCCTTCTCCTTCATTGCCGCCCGCGGAACAGCCGAAGCCTTTAAGCAAGCTGAGCAATTTGGGCAATCTGAAAAGGCTGAGCAAAGAAGCTGCATTGAAATCAATCTTTAAGCAGTGGGGCATTTCATATGAGTCCGGGGAAAAAATTTCCGCATGCGCGCAGGCGCAGGCGCACGGTCTGCGGTGTTTAAACGCAGTGAGCAGTTTTGAGGGCCTGCGCCGTCTTAACAAACCTGCTGTATTAAAGCTGTTTGACGGGCAGGGCAGGGAATTCTATGCGGCCTTGACGGCGTTCAGTAATCAGACGGCTCTGCTCACGCTCGGGACTGAGACTAAAAATATTTCCGTAAAAGACATTGAGGCGCACTGGTTAGGCGAATACACTTTGTTATGGCGTCCCCCTCAGGATTATCAGCGGGATATATACCCTGGCGGCAGCAGCGCTGTGATACTTTGGCTTGAAAATCAGTTGTCGGCAATAAACGGAAAACCTGCTCAATCCAGTACGAATTTTTTGTATGACGGAGAGCTTGTTAAGCAGGTAAAAAAATTTCAGCTTGCAAGCGGATTAATCCCTGACGGGATTTTAGGCGCAGAGACATTGATTTACCTTGACAAGGCATCCGGCGCGGATATACCTGCGCTTGAGGATAAAAACTCCGGAGCCGCATACGGGGCCAAGAAGTATTAAACAACGATGTCATTTATACTTGACGCATTAAAAAAGCTGGAACACAAACGGCACCGCAGCTCTCTGCCGGGCCTGCTTACAGTCCATGATTTTACTTCAGAAAAACCGGCAAAGCGTTTTCCTTCGGCTTATTTTTTTGCGGCGGTTTTGCTGGTAAATGCGGCTGTGATGCTTGTGTGGCTATACCCGTGGTCTGACAATCAGCATGCCGTTAAGCAGGCAGCAGATGCTCAAAGCTATGAGGAGCCTCTGGTCAGGACAGGCGGAGAGATTTTTGAAAAACAGACGCCGGCGTTGCCTCAGCGTGACGCCGGAATTAAGTCTGCTTTAACTCCTCCTCCCGCGGCAAGGCCGGCAGATGTTATTCCTCCGGTGAAGCCCGTTGCGGTTGAAGCTAAAAAAGTTCCTGATGCGCTGCTACGGCCGCCTGCAGAACCCAAGGCAAGCCCTGTACTTGCTCCGGGAGAAAAAATTCATGATAAAGACGAACTCCCTGATTCCGTCCGGCAGGGACTGCCTGATATCGCAATTTCAGGACATATATATTCCAACAATCCATTGTCGCGCATAGTCAACATTAACGGAAAGATTCTGCGTGAGGGCGAATCTATTGCCGGCGGGCTGAGGCTTGAAGATATTACCGAGTACGGGGTTGTCTTAAATTATCAGGGCTACCGCTTTCGCATGAGGGGATATTAGATAATGCCCCGGCCTCTCCTTTCAGTTGAAGACCTGAACGTTTCATTCATAACTGAAAATAAATTACGGCGGGAGATCCCTGCGGTAGAGGGTGTAAGCTTTAATATCATGGAGGAAGAGGTTGTAGGAGTTGTCGGCGAGAGCGGGTGCGGCAAGACGCTGACTGCGCTTTCAATAATGAGGCTTTTGCCGTCAAATACTTCTTTTTCCGGGAGGGTCTTTTTTCAGGGCGGGGATATCTTCAGCAAAAAAGAGTCTGAACTGAGGGACCTCAGGGGCAGATATATTTCCATGGTTTTTCAGGAGCCGATGACATCTTTAAATCCTGTATTTACTGCCGGCTGCCAGATAGCCGAGGTCTTGACGGCTCATAAAAACATGGGCAAAAAACAAGCCATGAATGAGGCGGTTGAACTGCTCAGGGCGGTGAAGATTCCTTCGCCTGAGACAAGGGTAAAGGAGTATCCGCACCAGATGAGCGGCGGGATGAGGCAGAGGGTCATGATTGCAATGGCAATTGCGTGCAAGCCGTCTCTTGTCATTGCCGATGAACCGACTACAGCGCTTGATGTTACGATTCAGGCGCAGATACTTGAACTGCTGGATAATTTAAGGAAGGACCACAGGATGTCCTTGCTGCTCATAACCCATGACCTCGGGGTTATTGCCGAATGGGCAAAAAAGGTTGAGATAATGTATGCAGGGAGGATAGTTGAAGAGGCGCCTGTCAGGGAGATATTTCTTAATCCGAGGCATCCATACACAATGGGACTTCTTGAATCCCTTCCAAAGAAAAAAGGTGAAAAACTTACGCCGATACCCGGACAGGTGCCGAGACTAAGCGAACTTCCGGCGGGATGTAAGTTTTCTTCAAGGTGCCGTTATGCAATTAAAGAATGTAATTTGAAGGAGCCGGAGCTTATCCCGTTTAGTAACAACGGCCACCTCAGCCGGTGCATAAGGGCAAATGAGTTATGAAGGATATTCTCAGGATAGAATCATTAAAAAAACATTTTTCCCTTAAGGGCGGAAACATTCTCAAGGCCGTTGATGATGTCAGCTTTTCAGTCAAAGAAGGACAGGTCTTTGGGCTTGTGGGAGAAAGCGGCTGCGGCAAGTCAACACTTGCAAAGTTAATTCTGAGACTGCTCATGCCTGACGGAGGAAAGATTTTTTTTGATGATATGGATGTTGTTGAAGCCCGCGGAGAGACGCTTTCAAAGATTAGAAAAGGGCTTCAGATTATATTTCAGGACCCTTTTGCATCGCTTAATCCGCGTAAACGCGTCATGGATGCTGTCGGCGAGGCATTGATTGTAAATAAAATTGCGCCTAAAAGCGAGATGAAGGAGAGGGTTGTGGAACTTCTCAAAAAGGTCGGACTTAACGGAGAGACCCTTTACAAGTATCCGCATGAACTAAGCGGCGGGCAGAGGCAGAGGGTCTGCATAGCAAGGGCGCTTTCTGTAAATCCGAGACTCATTGTTGCGGACGAACCCCTTTCAGCGCTTGATGTATCCATTCAGGCGCAGAT
>JACQZD010000036.1 GCA_016207865.1 Nitrospirota bacterium | reverse complement strand
CTTAAGCTGAGGATAATTTTCCTGAAGAAGAAGCAGGCGCGACAATGCGCCTTCAAGCGCCATAGATGACTGTATTTTGTCTTTCACTGTATTTGCCTGAAAGTATTTTGTCCTTGCATCCGCAATATGAGTGAAAAGCTCCCGCTCATGCTTTGCATAGCCCTTTACCGTCTCAACAAGATTTGGAATCAGGTCATAACGCCTTTTCAACTGATTCTCAACCTGCGCCCACTGCGACTTTACCTGCTCATCCATAGTAATCGCGCTGTTATACCCGCCGATGACCCACCTTGCAAGTGAAATCCCGATTACAAGCAATACACCCAAAACTATCAGAGTAATTTTCAGACCTTTTGACATAAAATCCTCCTTTTGAAAGTTTAAATTCAGAATTACTCACTATTATAAAAACGTATATGCCGTTATAAAACGATTCCGGACAAGCCGGAATGACAGCTAATGTCAAATGCCAAATAAACAACGGCCTATGTGCCTGAGAAACTTTAAGGCAACACCTTAATGTCATGCTGCCTTTTATAAACAGATTAAAGCAAATACTCAAAACTTTTTGCAGCAGGACTAATAATAATCATCGTTGCTTTCTTAAAGTTTTGAGGGCATATAGGCCGTCAATGCCAAAACTCAAATGATTCTCCCCAGCTCCCCGATGCCCCGCCCCCGCCGAAACCTCCGCCGCCGCCTTCGCCGAAGCCGCCCCCGCCGAAACCTCCGCCGCCTGACCAGCTACTTCTCCTGCCGCCCATAGATGAAGCCAGCATCAGCAAAATAAAGAGCCGCGGGTTTTTTATAAAAAGAATAAGCAGTCCAATCAAAAAAGCAACACTTATTATAGCATCAAAAACCCCTATCTGTTTCTTACCCCTCACCCCCTGCCCTAAGCCGCTTGTCTCAAATTTAGGCATCCCTGTTATTTCAACACCCTCGTTAGATGCAATTTTATTTGCAACCGCAAGGACAGCCAAAAAAATTCCGGAGGAATAATCGCCTTTTCTGAAATTAGGCACAAGGTACTCCCTGCCAATGCTTCCTATAAGGCTGTCGGGAAGAATGCTCTCAAGCCCGTAACCCGTCTCAAACCTGTATTCTTTATCCCGAAGCGAGACAAGAAGCAGGAGTCCGTTGTCCTTGCCCTTTTGCCCGAGTCTCCATTTTTCAGCAGTTTTCAGGGAAAATTCCTCAAGAGGCTCTCCTTCAAGACTTTCGATGGTGAGAACAATTACCTGTGCAGTTGTTTTTTGCTCAAGTTCCTTAAGATATGCGTTCAGCCTTGCCTCAGCATCATCATTTATTATCCCTGCAAGGTCAACTACATACTGTTCAGGCATATCAGGAAGTGCAACCGACGCAAAAGAAATGCCTGCGGTAAGACAGCAATAAATAAATATAAGCCCGGGCAAAACCCTGCTGTTAAATCTCATCAACAATCTTTCCCAGCTTCTCTATGGCCGTATAATAATCCGTAAATATTGCGCTTAGGTCTTCCTTTGAAAACTTAATCTCGCCGCGTTTTTTTCTTAGGATTTTCATAAAGGCATCGGTATTTATGTTTGCCGACTGGGAAACGGCTGTTATAACTTCGTGCTGTCTAACCGGAGGCTGTTTGCCGAGCAGGGTCATGATCGCCCTGAAAAGCGGTATATATCCGGCAATGGAATTGACAAAATCCTCAGACAGCGCCTTCATGTCCCCAAGACGGGAGATATAACCCTGCCTCAACCAGATAAGCCTGGATTTCAGTTCCCTTTCGCACTGCTGTCTTAAATCAACGCGTTTGATTTCAATATTCTCAAAAGCATCATCGCCGTAGACAGCGCTGTGAATAAGCTTGAAATTCAGAAATTCAACGGGAAATACATCAACAGACTTTATTATGTATTCAGGGGTCATGATAAGCGGCGCGGCTATTTTGTCTTTGCTGTATTTTTTTCCGAGCGGCGCAATAATCTCAAGAAACTTTAAGTCCATTTCTTTTAATACAAAAATAGAATTAATATCAGAGGTTTTTATATTAAAATCTTCCGTAACTGCAGTGCCTGTCACATGGATTGAATGGATTTTTTCGCGGTAAAGGTCCAGAACCTCAGATAGAAAAGGTGTTATATTTTTTGCCGCTGCAGAATTAAGTCTTTCTAAAGAAAGTTTATACATTTTCAGACCTCACACTGAATTCAGATTTTACAAACACGAAAATTATAATAGCAGGGATTATTTTCTATGGCAATCAGAAAGATTTTCATAACCCCGCAGCTTTACTAAAGAAGCGCCAAAAATCCTTTTAAAGTTACAGGGTTACGCAAATTCACTTGACAACAGCTAAAATATATATTATCAATATTAGTTATATCAACTGTTATACGATAACTCAATTGAAAGGAGGTCTGCAGAAGCGTTATCCCTTGCCATAAGATGCGGTATTGCGGCAGAAGGTTTTATTTAGATTCCGGTCATAACAATATTTTTTATTATAAAACTTAAGGAGGAGTTAAATGTCTAAACCAGCAGGGAAATATGAGTTTATTGCCTTATGTCTGATGTTTTGCTTCCTTTTTATTATGTTCAACTCTGATGCAGCGTTATCGGCATCCGAAGAGCAAAAAAAGATATTTTTTACTTCAAACCGCGACGGAAATGATGAAATTTATGTTATAAATGCCGACGGCTCTAACCCAGTAAGGCTCACAAACAATCCTGCCGGAGACTATGAGGCTTCTTTGGCTCCCGACGGAAATAAAATTGCCTTTACTTCCAAACGCGATGGAAATTTTGAAATTTATATCATGAACGCCGACGGCTCTAATCAGACAAACCTGACAAACAATGCTGCCAACGAGTGCGGGGCTTCGTGGTTATCAGACGGAAGCAAAATTACTTTTCTTTCGGCGCGCGACGGCAACCCTGAAATCTATGTCATGAATGCAGACGGCCCCAGCCCTGTGAATCTCACAAAAAATCCCGCCTGGGACGGAGAGCCTTCATGGTCCCGCGACGGCGGCAAGATTGCCTTTACAACTAAACGCGACGGCGCCGAAGAAATTTATGTCATGAGCGCTGACGGGTCTAACCCTGCAAGGCTCACAAATAATCCGGCTAAGGACAACCTTCCCGCATTTTCACCGGACGGGACTAAAATTGCCTTTACTTCAGATCGCGACGGCAATGAGGAAATTTATGTAATGAGCGCCGACGGCTCTAACCCTGTAAGACTTACAAACAATCCGGCTAAAGACTACAGGCCTTCATGGTCGCGCGACGGCAGCAAAATTGTATTCGCGTCAAACCGCGACGGGAACATGGAAGCCTATATAATGAATGCCGATGGTTCTGACCAGAAGAAGCTTGCAACAAACCCGGCGTGGGACTATGAGCCTGCCTGGACGCGTTAATGTGGTAACTCTGCGGCATTCTAAAATTTAATTTACAGGAGGAGGGAAGTCTTATGAAACAGTATAAAAAAATATTCTTTGCACTATTGATTCTGGTTTTTGCTGTAGTTGTTACAGGTATAAGTTATGCCGATGATAAAGGAAATTCTGCACTCTACTTTCCGGGTTCGCAAGTTTCCAACGATGATTATACTTACTGGTATAATCTTATATCCCTCTCTGACCCAAGATTATACCCTTTAGGGTTTGACTTCAAGAATACAAGCATAACTATAGAGGCCTGGATAAAGCCTGAAAAAATACCAGGGGTAATTTTAGCAGCCGGGAATCTCTCCGCAAGAGTTACAAGCGATGGTTTTGTGCTGTATCTCTGGAAAGGCGCTTCTCCAAATGCACCCGAGGGCTGCCATGACAATGCCGATTATAACTGCGTAAAATTTGCTGTCAAAAGCAACGGCGCCTGGTATGCCGCCACTGCATACACGCCGTCTGACCTTACCAATGGGTGGCACCATGTGGCAGGAGTACTTGATATAAGCTCCGGAACAATTACAGTTTATGTTGACGGCAACCCGCTGGAAGGGGCGGATAATAACCATCCAAACCACAAAACCGGCGTTTCTGCAATGGCTGATTCCGGGTCTCTTTTCATTGGGGCAAATCAGTGCATTACACCGGAGGAAACAATAGGAGGGAAAGACAAGTCGGAGACGCATCCGGGCATAAAACACTGGTTCAAAGGCACAGTTGACGAAATAAGACTGTGGAAAGAGGCACGAACACAAAGTCTAATCAAGGAATGTATGAATCAGGAACTTAAGGGTGAAGGTTCATGCAAAATCACAGCCGCTTTAGCAACTTATTTAAAGTTTAACGAAGGCGGAGGTTCTACTGTCAGAGATAGTTCCGTGAATGGCAACAATGGTTCTTTCAGATACTATAAAAACGCAAAAAAAGTTAAAAAAGACCATAACGTACGGGTTGGGTACCATACTCAGGTGCAGGATCCGGAAAGCCTTGAAATACAAGACCAGGCCAACTGGATAGCAGGGTATCCTTTTTCAAAATAAATGTTATAAACCTTTTTTAAAAAGGGTGTCTCTTTCTTAGAGCCACCCTTTTTTATTTTAGATATAACTATGATCCGCGGACCGGTTTGGCACTTACAATTGATATTCCCTGTGGCAAAACCACAGGGAATCTAATGTAAGGAATTTTTTATTGTATTTATTGATAAATGCAAAGGTAATGTCCTACTATTACAACAATGTTGTCATTCCTGCGAAAGCAGGAATCCAGAGGGAAAAAACTGGATTCCGTGTCAAGCACGGAATGACGTGATAGCGGACATTATTTAAGCGTGAGTCATTAGTTGGCTTGACCCCATAGCAAGACCACGGGGAATACGCCTGCCGGCAGGCAGACTCACTATCCATTTAAGTTAAGGAGGTATTGCGAGGAAATGTACAACCTTGTAAGCTTTGCGGGAATATTTATCCTGATGCTGGTGGCCTGGGTGTTTTCAGCAGACAGAAAGGTCATCAACTGGCGGGTTATATTGTGGGGTACTGTAATCCAGCTCGTATTCGCCGTTTTTATATTCGTTGTGCCGGCAGGCTCACAGGTATTTCTTTTCATAAACGACGCAGTGGTGAAGGTGCTTGACAGCGCGAACGCCGGCACAAGATTTCTCTTTGGAAGACTGGCCCTGCCGCCCGGAACAAAAAATGAAATGGGAGAGGAATCGCTGGGTTTTGTCCTTGCGTTTCAGGCTCTGCCGACAATAATATTTTTTGCCAGCCTGATGGCTGTTCTTTACTACATCGGAATAATGCCCCGGCTTGTAAAGACCTTCTCAAGGGTCTTTACAAAGCTGATGAGAATAAGCGGGGCAGAATCCCTGAGCGTCTCCAGCAATATCTTTGTAGGCGTTGAGGCTAATATGACCATACTCCCCCATCTTGGCGGCATGACAAAATCCGAACTATGCACAATTCTTGCCGCAGGCATGTCAACAACGGCGTCAAACGTCCTGGCGCTCTATGTCTTCATCCTGCACGGACAGTTCCCGACAATAGCGGGGCATCTTGTCTCGGCATCAATACTTTCAGCAACTGCCGCAATAGTAATGTCAAAGATTATAATGCCTGAAACCGGCAAGCCTGATACGCTCGGCATAGACGTATCGCCGCATTATGAAAAAGAATCAACCGTAATTGAGGCGGTTATAAACGGGGCCAACGAAGGCATTAAGATGGTAATCGGCATAATAGCGCTTCTGCTTGCATTTTTAGGCCTTGTTGCACTTATGGATTTTCTTCTTTCGGCTGTAGGCTTAAGGATTAATAATTTTGCAGGCCTTCAGATGGACTGGTCCTTAAAAGGGCTTCTGGGCTATCTTTTCTACCCGCTTACGCTTGTAATAGGCGTACCGCCGTCCGATGCGTTTGAAATAGCAAAACTCATAGGTGAACGCGCCGTCCTCACAGAGGTAAAATCATATCAGGACCTTGCGGCACTCCTTGCTTCCGGCGCCTTAAAAGACCCGCGTTCAGCAGTACTTGCAGCTTATGCCCTCTGCGGTTTTGCGCATGTCGCCTCGCTTGCAATATTTGTCGGCGGCACGGCAGCCCTTGTGCCTAAAAGGACGAAAGATATCTCAGATGTCGGCGTTAGGGCGCTCATCGCAGCGACACTGGCCTGTCTTATGACGGCAGCGGTGGCAGGGACCTTTTTTACGGGAAGCTCTATACTTTACAGGTAGGTAAATTCATAAGCATAGCGTTTCAACTAATTGCAAATCTGATAATTACCCAGATAAAAATAAGAATGTAAATTGCAAAAAACATACAAGGCATTATCCATGAAAAATGTCTCGGCTTTGCCATACCTAAAAATCCGGTCATTCTTGAAAAACCCGTTATAGGATAAGTAATGGTTTCTTTATTGTCAGGGCTTTCAACGGTTCCAATCTTCGGGTCAAAAAACACGGATGCGTCAGAATATATATATTCTCCATTGCAGCCTATCTTGCGTTCAAGATATCTCGCCTGAAAATAATGAAGTTTGAGCCTGAGGTGCTGTCTTGAGGCTGACGCCATCCAGTAAGCGCAAATACCCATTCCAACGACAAGACAGTATAAAACAAATGCCAGACCGATTGAATTTATTGAAAGCAATCCATTATGGATAAATGAAAACATGAAGCTGACTGTAAAAACAAATATAAACAAATTCAACGCAAGGTAAACAAGTTCAGACCAGATAAGGCGGTTTTCAATCCCGCTAATCACAGACAGCAGGGCAGTATATTTTTTTTCCGTATGTTTAACTGAAGTCTCTTCCATTTTTTGACTCCTTTTGTATGATATTTAGTCGGATGTAACGGTATTATCATAAATAATACTTCCGTCCTTATCCTTCCCCACAATCCTTATTGAAGTGCCGGAAGGTTGTAAAACCGTAAGCCTTCCTGCCGGTATGGAACTATCCGTAGTCCACAGCGAAATGTTGGTATACCACGGTGATTTTTCATCAAGTTTGCTGTTTCTTTCAGTCACATAAGTATCGGTCACCCCGTCAGTAAAAAGCTGGATATTTGTCTTGTCCGAATCATCAATTTTACCGCTGAAGTTTGAATCCACCTGTCTTAAATTTATATAGGAAGACATAGAGGATTGCAGCCAGAACTGAAGCTCGCTTGAAGCGCTTTGCGCCGCCTTTATCATGCTTGCGCTGTGGGCCTTGCTTTTCATGCCGAGGTAGCTTGGGATTGCAATTGCAACAAGGAGTCCGATTATAGCTACGACCATCAGAAGTTCTATGAGTGAAAAGCCTGCCTTATCAGGGCATTTTTTCATGGCAGCTATATTGGAAACACCTGTAAGTTAATCATTTATCTTTAGATGAAATAATTACTTTTATCCCACTGAGGATTAATAATTTCCATGCCTATCATGTGGGAGCGGTCACTAAGTATATGCCGGTTGTTGAAATGTATTCTATAACGCCGGTATAGTTCACCCCGCCCTGCATCAGCTTAGCCCTGAAACCCATCATCAGTCTTTCTGCACGCCTTTTATTCATATCCACACCTAATTTTATTATATCTTAATGCGCAGGAAAGTCAAGAATTTAGTTGATGAATCAGCATATTTGGGATATGATATTTTTTAAATGATTATAGGCCTTCCGAAAGAAATCAAGAAACATGAATACAGGGCCGCTGTAACGCCTGCAGGCGTCAGGGAACTCAAAAAAGACGGCCACAGTATAATTATAGAAAAATCAGCAGGTGAAGGAAGCGGTTTCCCTGACAGGGATTACACTGAGGCAGGAGCTGAAGTAGCGGATAAGAATTCTTTATTCGGCAGATCAGAGCTAATCGTTAAAGTAAAAGAGCCCTTCCCTTCTGAATATGAATTACTGCGGCAGGGTCAGGCGGTCTTTACATACCTGCATCTCGCCGCGAACATAGAACTGACAGATATTCTTTTAAGAAAAAATATCGCCGGATTCGGCTATGAAACCCTTGAGGAGCACGGCACGCTCCCGCTTCTCATGCCGATGAGTGAAATCGCAGGAAGGATGGCGCCGATCGCAGCCGCATTTTACCTGCAGAAGGTTTACAACGGAAGCGGCATTCTTATGACAGGTGTTGAAGGGGTGCCTCCTGCAAAGGTCCTTATTCTCGG
Source organism: Nitrospirota bacterium (assembly GCA_016207865.1). Classification (GTDB taxonomy): domain Bacteria; phylum Nitrospirota; class Thermodesulfovibrionia; order UBA6902; family DSMQ01; genus JACRGX01. The sequence continues at coordinate 10,922 of JACQZD010000036.1, read as the reverse complement.
CGCGGGCATAGTGGGTATGAATGCGGCAAGGGTTGCGCTTGGAATGGGGGCAAGGGTGACAGTGATAAACCGGGGCATTGAAAAACTTAAGCTTATAGATGAACTTTTTCGCGGCGCCGTGGGCACGCTTCCCGCGACAAAGGAAAACATTGAATCCGAGGCGCTGAAGGCTGACGCCGTAATAGGCGCGGTGCTGATTCCCGGCGCAAAGGCTCCGAAGCTGATTTCAAGGGAGATTGTATCAAAGATGAAAAAAGGCTCTGTCATTGTTGACGTGTCTGTGGACCAGGGCGGCTGTATTGAGACAACCAGGCCGACAACGCATGATAACCCGGTATATGAAGTTGACGGGGTTATCCACTATTGCGTGGCCAATATGCCGGGGGCATATCCGAGGACCTCCACGCTGGCCCTCACAAACAAAACCCTTCCGTATATTAAACTGCTTGCAAAAAACGGGATAGCGAACTCGGCGCGTGATGACTCTCCCTTAAGAAGCGCGTTGAATACATATAAAGGCAAAATAATGCACAGGGGGCTGGCGGAATCAATAAACAAAAAAATTGTAAACTGAAAATATACAGGAAAAACTGCCTCATAATTTCTATAAATCGACAAAGAAATTATTTAAGATAAGACCTGCTGTAATAGTCCGTTATTTAAAAGCATAAGTTTTCCCTTATAATTTTTCTAAGGTGTCGTATAGAAATTATTCACCAGCCTTTCCTGTATATTCATTGATGTTATAATAGTTCTAAATTTATGCAAAAGTTTTTATTAGTGTCAACCATAATTATTTTTTCCTCCTCCGCTTCTCATGCCGGAAATTTCGGGGCCGGCGTGCACGGCGGATACGGAACGCTTAAATATGAAGAGAGCAGTTCTGCCTTTGGGACAAATGTTGAATCAAAATCCAGCCGGAAAGTCGTTCTGATAGGCGTGTCAGGCGAATATTCTTTCCCAAAATTGAAAAACTTTTACGCAGGCATTACAACTGACTGGGCGTCCGGATTGGAAGGATCTGAAACATGGCGGGAAAATAATGTCCAGCTTCAGACAAACGACATGGAAGTCTTTGGACAGTTCTATGACCTCAGGTTCGGTTATAAGAATAGTGCGGATAATTTCAATTACAGGCTTTATGCATCAGGCGGATGGGACGGCATCAATTTTAAAAGGGATAAATTTATCTGGCGCGGTGCATCGGCCACAGGCAGAAGTACTGAAGACTTCAGCCTGTGGAGGACTGGACTGGGCACAGGGCTTGGATATAAAATCAATAAATGGGCGCTTGACGCAAGGGCGGCATATTCCTATTATCCCAAAGGCACAGTTGAAAACAGTTCGTACTCGCAGTTTGAATTTGACACAGACGGCACATGCCTTGACCTTGGCATTGGCATTGCGAGGGAGATTACGGAAAAAATAAATTTTTATATGGGCGTCAGCTACACACTGCTTAAGCTCAATCAAAGCGATGTAATAACCCAAGGCTCAACAAGGGCTGTGTTCCCTGACAGCAAGATGGAAATCTTAGCAGACATGGTCAATCTGAGATATGCGTTTTAGGGTTTCTGTTATATAAATAATAATAGCACTGTGAAGCCGCCTTTCTGACTATATTTTTCCTTTTATTAGGCTGCTTTGGTATAATGAGGATAGGTAACAAGAATGCAGTAGTTTGATGGAGGGGAATAACAATGAAGTTTACACGCATTACAGTAGAACAAGATAAGATGGGGGGCATACCTTGTATCAGAGGGTTGCGGATTCCCGTAACCACAATTGTCGGCATGGTAGCTAATGGTATGACTGAAAAAGAAATTCTTGAGGCATATCCTGATATTAAAGCAGAAGATATTCGTGAAGCATTGCTTTATGCCGCAGAAGCAGTAAAAGAACGTCAGATCCCACTCGTTGCTGCATGAAATTCCTCATAGATAACGCCCTTTCACCTATAATTGCAAAAGGATTAAAAAACGCCGGACTTGAGGCAGTCCATGTCAGGGATATCGGCATGCAGTCATCTTCCGATATTGTAATCTTTGACTATGCATTACAGAATGACAGGATAATTGTATCTGCGGATACTGACTTTGGAACATTACTCGCTTTAAAACAATATTCCAAGCCCTCTGTAATACTTTTTAGATGCACTGATAAACGTCCCTCTTCACAACTTGCACTGTTAATATCAAACCTTCCAACAATACAAGATGCTTTATCAGCGGGAAGCGTTGTAGTTTTTGAAGACAATAGAATCAGAATCAGGGCTTTGCCGATAAATTAAGCCCCATAACCCTGCTGACAAAACTCTTCTGTCATTCCCGCATGTCTTAAGCGGGAATCCAGTGTCTTCGTTGAAATCGTAGTTTCTATTTAAGCTTTGCATTTCCCTGCCTTTCTTAAGAAACCACACTCTGATTGTCATTCTGGCTTGTCCGGAATCTCGGAATGAGTCGTACCGACTTTCCTTCATTTAAGTAAAAAGAGGGATTCCCGTCAAGCGGGAATGACGTTATTTATGTATACAAGATTTACCTGACACTACTGATGAAACCACACAAAACTTACTATTAAAAATTCTTATAGAACCTATAAATATTATTAAATTTCTTGACAAATGGGGGGGGCAGTGTAAAAAAAATGATAAATTTGCACTGCTAATATTTTATGCTTTAGCACTATCAAAAAGAAAGGATGGGGAATCGCAGTATCGTTGCTTAACAAATAAAAAAATAAGGGGGGAATATGAAATGAAAAAAATATTAATCGTATTATCGTTACTTCTATCACTTCAAGGCATAGCGCAAGCTGATTCAGATTGGGTGTACTTTTCTGAAACAGGGCACTATTACAAACGATTTGATACTGTTATGACTTGGAATGACGCTAAATCATATGCTGAAAGTATAGGTGGATACTTAGCCACTATTAATTCTGAGAATGAAAATACTTTTCTATTTAATAATATCGGCAACATCACTTTCCCTGATGATGTGGTGTGGCTTGGAGGTACCGATGAAGCACAGGAAGGGGTTTGGAAGTGGGTAACAGGAGAAACTTTTTGGGATAACGGAACATGTCTGCTTTATTGCAATTGGGGTTCTGTTGAACCAAATAACTATCAGGGTAATCAAAATTACCTTAATTATAATTCACATATTTATAACGGACAATGGGATGATGAATTTAATCGCAGTACCCCGTTCATTGTAGAAATGAATTCAGCTCCGCCTGTTACCCCTGAACCCATCAGTTTCATTCTTTTCTTAACCGGCGGGGCAGTATTGGGAGCAAGGAATTTGTTGAGGAGAAGAAAATCTGGATTCCTGCCTGCGCAGGAATGACAAACTTAGAAAGCAAGAGGGGGCGGGGCTATGCCACGCCCCCTCATGTTCTTGATAATTAGTTTACGGCAAACTTATAAACAATCTGCTTTAAGACATAGGACAGATTCAGCGATGTCGCTTACGCAGCCCGCCTGAATAGGTTGTTAAATGAGACTGCCGTTGACTTAACCATTTCTTAAAAGATGCCTGACTCTCACCTGATGGTCTGCCGGCTAATAATCCTTCAATGCTTATGTCTTCATCAATGTCTTCCCAGTGAACTCCCTGCCCCCTGCCTATTAATCTCCAATTATTTCGTTCTTCATACGTTGCATGTATTAAACGCGGAAACCATTCAAGCGGAACTGAGATTGTTCTTCCATCGGTCAGTTCAACAGTCAAAGTATCTGCTGTCAGTTTTACGTTTTCAGCCCTTGGGACTTCTATTTCTACTGCCAAAATACCCATTCCATGCCTCCACTAATTTTAAGTTTGTTGAAAAAATCTTCTATTTCAGAGATTCAGCACCTTCATCCCCTTCCCAATTGAAACCGCTGATTTCATCGCATTCCCTACAAACTCCTTTGCCTTTACAGCGGATTCTCTGACATCATAGCCAAGCGCAAGGCAGGCGGTAATCACCGAGGAAAAAGCGCACCCTGTGCCGTGATATTCGCCCTCTGCCCTCTCGCTTTCAAGCGTCAGAAATTCCCTGCCATCCCATAAGATATCAATTGCGGCATGTTTTAAATGTCCGCCTGTGACAATGACCGTCTCAGGACCAAAACCCCTTAGCCTCATTGCCGCATCTTTCATGTCTTTTTCATTATCAATATTTATCCCCGTAAAAACAGACGCTTCGTAGATGTTCGGCGTAATAACCTTTGCATGAGGAAATAAATAAACCTTCAATGCCTCCAGACAGCCGTCCCTGACAAGCGAGATGCCTGTTGAAGACACTGTCACAGGGTCAATGACAAGATTTTGAAGTGAATGCCCTTTAATCTTCTGCGCAACAATCCCGATAATATCAGGGCTGTAAAGTATGCCTGTCTTCAGGGCATCAGGATGAATATCCTGCAAGAGGGTATCAAGCTCTGCTGAAAAAAATGACGCAGGAAGTTCAAGAATATCAGAAACCCCCGCAGTGTTCTGGGCAGTCAGGGCTGAAGGAATACTCAAGCCATAGACGCCGAGCGATTTAAAGACCTTCAGGTCTGCCTGAAACCCTGCCCCGCCTGTCGGGTCTGAGCCTGCAATAGTAAGTGCAATCTTCATAAAAAGACATTATAATATTGCAATGAAATTTGCAAGGCTCACAGGATACTTTGAAGAGCTTGAAGCAACTTCAAAGCGCCTTGAGATGTTTGAAATACTGGCAAGGCTCTTTAATGAAGCCTCTGCAAAAGACATAGACAAGATCATTTACTTAAGCCAGGGACAGCTCCTTCCGCCCTTTAAGAACATAGAAATGGGCATGTCTGAAAAACTCCTTATAAAGGCGCTCTCAGACGCATCTCAGTCTCCAACCAAAAAAGTTGAGGAGGTCTTCAGAAAAACAGGAGACCTCGGAGAAACGGCAGAGGAATTACTGAAAAACAGGGGAGAAGGGCTTAGCGTTGGAAAAGCATATGATGAACTTACGGACATCGCGCATACGGGAGGCACAGGAAGCGTTGAGAAAAAGATAAGCCTTTTAAGCAATCTGCTGCGCGGGACCTCTTCTAACGAGGCGAAGTACATTGCACGGTTTGTCCTCGGGCGCCTGAGGCTGGGCGTTGGAGACCCGACAGTGCTTGAAGCGCTGGCCCTTTCAAAAGGCGACCGGGGGCTCAGGCAGGAGCTTGAGCGGGCATACAACCTGTGTTCTGATTTAGGGCTTGTTGCAAAAACTTTACTGGAAAAAAACATGGAAGGAGTGAGAAAACTCAGGATTCAAGTAGGGTATCCGGTAAGGATGGCGCTTTGTGAACGGGTTCCTTCTTCAGAGGAAATAATTGAGAAGATGGGCAAAACAGCCGTTGAGGCAAAATATGACGGCTTAAGGATACAAATTCATAAAGACGGCAATAATGTTGATATGTTCTCAAGAAACCTTGAACGCACAACACACATGTTCCCTGAAATCACCGCTGCAGTAAAGACTCACATCACTGCAAAAAAGGCAATACTTGAGGGAGAGGCTCTTGCCTACAATGAAACCACAGGAGAGCTGTTCCCGTTTCAGATTACCATGCAGAGAAAGCGTAAACACGGCATATCTGAACTTGCCAAGGAATACCCGCTTAAGTTTTTCGCATTTGAACTGCTGTATGCCGACAATGAGGATTACACAGAAAAATCCTATGCCGAAAGAAGAGCAAAACTTGAGTCCCTCATAAAGAAAAATCCCGTAATAGAACCTGCGGAGATGTTCATTACAGACAATCCCAAGAAGATTAACGAATATTTTGATGAGGCCATTGAAAGGGGGCTTGAGGGTGTTGTCGCAAAAAGGCTTGATGCGCCCTACTCTGCCGGAGCAAGGAATTTCAACTGGATAAAATTAAAGCGTAGCTACCGCGGTGAGCTTGCAGACACTATTGATGTCTGCATTGTCGGATATTTCAGAGGCAGGGGGGCGCGGGCCAAGTTTGGAGTAGGCGCACTGCTCGGCGCTGTTTATGATGAAAAAACAGATTCATTTAAGACCGTAAGCAAGGTAGGCTCGGGTTTTACGGAGGATGAATTTTCCGAGCTTAAGAAAATTCTTGACGGGATTGCCATTAAGCATAAACACCCGCGTGTTGACTCTGTAATAGAGCCTGATGTATGGGTAGAGCCGCGATATGTTGTAACCGTTACTGCTGATGAAATAACACGCTCTCCTTTGCATACGGCCGGCAAAGACAGGGAAGGCATAGGCTATGCGCTCAGGTTTCCGAGGGCCGTGGGCTTTATCCGCACGGATAAAAAACCAGAGGATGCAAATTCCGTAAAAGAAATTATTGAGATATCCAATCAGCAGAAAAAGGTAAAGGTGGGGTAAAGAAAGTTAAAAGTTATGAGTTATAAGTTAAAAGTTAAGAGCTTGCCTGCCTCTGGCAGGTTAAGAGTTAAAAAATACAAAAAACTGCTAAAGAAATACTGCACGCAGGTCTTTGACCTTGGTCTTGTCACGGGCAAAAGCGGAAATCTGAGCATGAGGATAAGTCCTGACAGTTTCCTTATTACCGCGACAGGCAAAAGCAAAGGCGAAATAACAGACAGGGATTTAGTCGTTTGTAAGATAAATACAGATTCAGCGGATAAAAGGGCGTCCTCGGAATGGAGGCTTCACCGCGCAATCTACCGCGCAAGAAAAGACGCAAAGGCCGTATTTCATTCTCAGCCTCCTTTCACCACCATCATTGCATGCGCGAAGAATAAAAAGATAAAAAAAGACATCATCCCTGAAGCCGTTGCCTACCTTAAAAAAATTGAAATAATCCCATACTGCCACGCAGGAGGCATTGAACTTGCAAAAAAAGTCGGAGCAGGTGCGCTCAGGGCAGACGTCCTGCTTCTGGAAAACCACGGCGCAGTCTCATTCGGCCCGTCAATAGATGAAGCAGTGCTTAAATCCGTTACCTTGGAATTTTTGTGCAAACTCACTGTACTTTCAAGGGCTGCGGGCATTGAGCTGAACTCCATCCCTCAGAAAATGACATATGATTTTCTAAGACAATTAAGGGTAAAAGGGGGAGTATAGTTGTCTATGCAGTCATACAATATATAATATTAGTAGCACCCCTTTGGATTGTATGGGAACTCATAAAATCAACACCGGTGTATAGTCAATTTTATATAGGAAGAGAAAGAAACCGTCGGTCAATCTTATTAAAATTGATAAACAAAGAACTTCCAGATGCTAATGTTCATGTAATTGCACCAGAAAAAGATAACACCTCCCCAGAAAAATCGCAAAAGCCATGGCGGCTTAGGGTGGAAATTTCTACACCAAAAAATATAGCAATTGTCCTACAGCCAGATACTTCTCTGATGATAGATGCAAATAATGAATTTGAAAGAATCTTCAAAGAAGGCATCTCATTGGCAAAAGAAATTCTTAACAACCCACCACTCAATGAGATTTATCAAGGAAAAATATTCCTCAACAATCAATTGGCATGGTTTGAGGAACACTAAGTCTTAGTATCGCTGAAAACTACACCGGTATCTCCAGTAAAATCTTATCATAATTTACAAAAGGGGCTGTTCGTTCCCTTCCGTCTTTTATTTTCTTTAATTCAATAAGCCCTGCCTGTGCAAGGAACTGCACATCGTTAAATGTATTTTTTATATCCCTGTGAAGCATTTTAGCAAGTTCGTATATTGATTTCGGATGGTCTTTTTTAATAGTTTTAAGTATCTTTAAGCGCTCCTCTGTCAAAACCTTTCTCATCGCCTCAAGGCTCTCAAAAGAAATGCCTTCATGTTTTTTGACCTTCTCTCCCCTTTCAAGTTTTCCGCAGACTTCCTTGACTTCGTTAAAAAGCTCATCTTCTGATTTAATAGATATTTTTACATTTCTGATTTTCATAGCCTGCCCTCCCTGAAGCGTTCTATATCATTTTTAAAATCTTTCCATAGTTTCCCAAAATTCTGATAGTTATATGAATATTCCTCATTCCTGCAATGCCTGTGGTCCCCCTTGCCTTCTGCATTGTGATAACAAATTACTCTTTCATTGTTGACAATGTATGCGAACGAATATTTAAACCCATGCGGCTTATCCTTGCTTTTTTCCACTTTCCATATTTTAATTTCCTGAAAGGAATTATCTGTGAAATACCTTTTCTCATGGAATACAAGTTCTGCCGCCATATTGGTTTATTTATACCATATATATATAAGTTTAGTCAAGAAGTTTTATAGTAGAAAATAATTTTTATGAAAATTTCAATCACAATCAAACCCAAATCAAGAGTGGAAAAAGTTGAAAAAACCGACAGTGGATATATAGTCCATGTCAAAGAACAGCCCATAGAAAATAAGGCGAATAAGGCATTGATAAAAGCGCTTGCGGAATATTTTGATGTTCCCAAGTCACAGGTTGAGATTGTCTCAGGGATGAAGTCAAAGCAAAAGATTGTTGAAATAAAGAAATAACGAAATAGCAGGGATATGTATCTTCAAATTAAAGACAGCAGGGAGATATGTCTGAAAAAGCTTTAGAGCGCAATACCTTAATTTGTCATTCCGTGCTTGACACGGAATCCAGAGGCTTTGAATTTTGATTATCCCGATTTAACGGCAACGACTTCTGGATTCCCGCTTTCGCGAGAATGACATATTAACTAAAGCTTTTTCAGACATATCTCCCATCTATTAATTACCTTAGGGGATTTTATGGAAGAACTTTTGGAAGTAGTAAATGAAAAAGGCGAAGTAATCAAAATTCTTCCACGTTCTGAAATACACGGAAATCCGTCCTTGATGCACAGGGTGGTCCATGTGCTCGTATTTAACGAAGAAGGCGGTTTAATCCTTCAGAAACGCTCCATGAATAAAGATGTGGCGCCGGGTAAATGGGACACCTCTGTCGGCGGACATATAGAGCACGGAGAGTCAATTGAAAAGGCATTAATGCAATCCCTATGAAACAGAACTCGTCTATACCTATTCCTGCAGGTATGACGGCAAAATACATTTCAGCAAAGATGAAATTGACAAGGTTCGTTCATGGGGCATAAAGGAAATAGAACGCTCGCTCGGAAAGGGCACATTCAGCGACAACTTTGAGCATGAATTCAGGATGTATAGAGAGCGCGTCAAGAATGGAGTTTAGGTTGAGAAATGTAAGGAAGCCTTGCGCCTTACATTAGATAGTTCAGATTCATTTGGGTTACACTCATTTTCAAAATACATGCTGTTTAACGAACCCTTAACATCCTGTAATGATTTTATTTCTCTTCTGAAGTTTTCAAGATACAGCCCCTGTAAACTCCAGATATTTTTGCCCCTCACCTGCTGCGCCTGAGCGAGTTCTCCCTGAAGATGGTTCAGATTCATTTGGTTTACCCCCCTTATTATAATTTGAGCTGTAACTACTTCCTAATTCAAGGTGCTAACATAAATAATAGCAATATTTATGCCAAAAAAACATAATGTCACAACTTCTTTTTTTAAATAAAAAAATAGGGGGTTAGCTAATTAGGTGGGGATAATATTTGCCTATAAAAATGATGCGACACATTATTGTGATGTTACAGATATGTCCAATGTTACAGTTTTTGGATTTTAAAGAAACTCACCGCAAAGGAGAAACGAAGAAGAAAAAGTTGATGGATAAATTTGGGGGAAAAACGCTTGAGCTAAGCGGCGTGGCGGCTTTATGCCTCGTCCTCCTTGAGCGAAGTCTTCTCTATCTTATTATTTTTGTCCGATACCGATGCCAGTGTTTTATAGTCACTATCAGTCTAATCTTCATATGGGCCAAGGAATCGCTCACCGTTAAAATGAATAAGATGTGTCGGGGATTCGGCAATCCAGACTTCAGTTTCCCAAGAGATGTCGTCAAGGTATTTAATCATTGTCCGTCGTTCAAGAAATGCTGTCACATAAACTATCCCAACCTGTGAGCCAGCAAAAAGTTCCTTCAGTTCTTGTCTCCGCTTGGGGTTTACCGGGCCGTGGCTTGTAACCGCTTCTATAAGAACAAGCCAGTTCTTCTCCGTGTGAAATACCACAACATCAGGCATTTTCCCATGTTCTTCTATCTCTACTCCTATTGCTCTGAGTGCATCAGGATTAAAGTAAGCCCACTTTGTTTGAGTATCCCCCACATAGATAATCTGACCGCTTGGCGTAAAAATCTGACAGAAATCGTCAATTATTCTCTTTACTAATATATTCTGTCCACCCGGCGAAAGCCTGATCTCCTGTCCCTCTCCAATCTTCACAGGAATACGACGTTTATCACGCTCCCGTGCATAAAGCCTTTTCAATGTCGTTACCGTTAAAAGATATTCTTTCAAGTGTTTATTCCAGCTTGGTTTCCCAAACTCCCAAAGAAGTTTAAGAGCAGAAAGTTCTATTTGATATACTGCCTTCGGGCTATTTGTAGGTCTTGAAGGTTTGTCAGGATTAGGCACAATCAAACCAGCCTGCATAAACTGATGAACAGTCTGGCGGCGTACTGTTTCCCGCGTGTTGGGTTTGTACTGTTTGGCATAATGTTTGGCAAAAAAATCCATCATCGGCGTAATGCCCATTAAAGGATCGCTCGCTTTTTTCCATGAGTCAGTAGGTTTAAGACCTAACAAGGAAAGGAGCGTAAGTGCAGAACGTTCGTTTTGTTGTTGCCGGGGGAAATCAAGAGCAGCCAAGACTGCCAACGCTTCCTGAATTTTCCGTTCAGCTTGTTTGGTATCAGTTTTCTTAGCCATGATTTTCACATTCCTTTTTCAAGATTGCATTCACAGTTTCCTGATCCGGCATTCGATGCTTTACATGCGAACCAAGCCGCAACAACTGATCACTAGAGGGATAGCGCATTTTTCTCAAATCTGTTGCATTAACCTGTGTATGTTCTCTAAAAATACGAAAGCATCTAGCAAAAAGAGTGTA
>JACQZD010000049.1 GCA_016207865.1 Nitrospirota bacterium | reverse complement strand
TAAGGACATTACCCTTGACCCTTTCACCATCCTTTTCCATAAAGATATTCCTCCTCCTTAAATGGAGAGTCTGTCATGATACAAAACAAAAAATCATTAAAGTCGTGTTGTGTTGCTACCACCCGTAACTGAATGGTTACTCCCCGTGGTCTTGCCACAGGGAAGATCAATAGTATAAGGCAGGCTAAAACCGGAAGAAAGCCGCCTAAGAACGGTCCGGGTGAGGGTGATGCCTTGGAGGCTGTTTTTTCACGGGACGGTGATCGGAGCGCCTGGCGCCATGCGAAGAACTGCCTGTTCGTGACGGTTTTCCTTTTGTCTGTACTTCCCGTGGTTTTTTGCCGTATAAACCGATGCCCTTTTTTCCGGCGTGCCCCGGCGCCTTACGGTACCCCGTGACAATCATTTCATCCGTCACCGGCATGACCGGGATCTTCAGCCTTATGTATTCTTCAATGTCCGGAAGGGAATCGTTCAAAAGGTTATCTATGCGCTCAACAGCGGCCCTGGTGTTGCAGAAAATAAGGAAACGGCCGTCAGGCTCGCGTTTGAGAATTCCGAGGAGCAGTCCTATTTTCTCATCTCTGCTGACATGATAAAGCCCCTGTTCAATTTGCTCAACAGTCACATTCTCAGGCGTCAGTGAGAACCGCACCGGCATATTCATATGTTCATAGCAGAGTTCAAGCACGCGGTTGGAAAGTGTGGCCGAGAAAAGCATGGACTGCCGCTTATCATAGGGAGACATCCTTCTGAGCAGGAATCTGAGGTCGCTGATAAAGCCCATGTCAAAGAGCCTGTCAGCCTCATCAATGACGAGAAACTGAGTTTTTTTGAGGCTGTAGACCCGCTGTTTGAGATAATCAATGAGCCTGCCCGGCGTGCCGATAAGCACATCAACGCCCTTTGCGATTGCCTCGCGCTGTTTTAGGTAGTCAATGCCTCCAAAGACAGGGAGAATACTGAAACCCGTGTGACTGCCGAGCAGTTTTGCCTCTGCGGCTATCTGCACCGCGAGTTCGCGGGTCGGCGCAATGATAAGCACCCGCGGTGAAGGTCCCTTCCCCGGCGAAGGCATTGCAAGCATGCGTGAAAATACCGCGATCAAAAAGGCGGCAGTTTTCCCCGTGCCTGTCTGCGCCTGAGCTGCGATATCCTTGCCCTGCAAAGCCTCGGGCAGGGTCTGCGCCTGAACCGGTGTGCATTTGGCAAACCCTGCGTCTTTGATACCCTCAAGGACTTTGTCCGGAATAGGCAATTCTTCAAATCGCATTTTTAATAATATACATCTTACTTAGTTTTTTTTCTTTCAAACATAATGCCCGCTATTATAACAAATACGGCTGAGCTGATTATCAGTATGCCCAAATCAGCCGGAAGCGGAAAATCAAATATTCCGGCGTCCGGGAAAATGGCATGTTTCAGCGCGTCTATGCCGTATGTCAGCGGGTTCAGTTTTGATATTAACTTCAATATCTCAGGGAGATTTTTCACCGGATACATAGCTCCTGAAAGAAAGAACATCGGCATCACGATAAAATTCATGATAGCGCTGAAACTCTCCATGCTCTCAAGAAATGATGCAATGATAATGCCCAGCGCCGATATGGAAAATGCAAGGAGAAAAGAGACGGCAAGGGCTGAAACTGCAGAGAGGAGGCTCAGTTTAATGCCGAGAAAAGGAAAAAGCATCAGTATAACCGCCGCCTGAATTACGGAAATAATCGTTCCGCTCAAGGCCTTTCCTACAACTATTGAAAGCCTTGATACAGGCGCGACAAGTATTGCCTTCATCAGTCCGAATTCCTTGTCCCATATAATGGATATGGAAGAGAATATTGCGCTGAATAAAATAGTCATGCCGAGTATCCCCGGGAATATGAACTGCATGTAGGACAGTCCCATGCCGGGCGAGACAAGCCTGGACATCCCGCCGCCCACAAGAAACAGCCAGATAAGGGGCCGCGCAAAAGTGGAGATAAGCCGGCCCTTCTCCCTGATAAACTTTTTGAAATCCCTTGCAATCAGAACATAAACGGCATTAACCTCTATCATGCCTTCTCCTGTACGACCGCACCGCCTCTTTTATCGTATCTTCCGGCGACCCGTTCTGCTCCCTTATCTGCCTGCCGGTCATTTTAAGGAATGCATCATTCAGCGTAGGCCTCTGCAGCCTTACTGAGAGGACCGTTTCCCCGACGGCTTTTATAATTTCGGGAATACAGGCGTCGCCCCTCAGGGCGGTCAGGAACAATTCATTATCCTTTTCAGAGACCTCCAGGTTGAACAACTTTTCTATCTCGTTTTTTGCCCTTGCATTATCCGAGGTCCTGATATAAATGACATCACCCCCGACTGTCTTTTTGAGTTCTTCAGGCGTTCCTGCCGCGATAATTTTTCCGTTGTCAATTATGGCGATATTATTGCAGACCTCAGCCTCTTCCATATAATGCGTGGTCATGAAAACGGTCACATTATGTTTTTTGGGGAGTTCAATAATGAATTCCCACAGATGCGCCCTTGTCTGCGGGTCCAGACCGAGCGTCGGCTCATCAAGGAACAAGACCTTTGGCCTGTGAATCATTCCCCGCGCAACCTCAAGTCTTCTTTTCATGCCGCCGGAATATTTTTTTACAAGGTCGTCTTTTCTTTCAAATAAACCGACAAAATTCAGCGCGTCATTAATGCGTTCTTTTATTACGCTCCTCTTTACATCATAAAGGCAGGCATGGAACATAAGGTTTTCATATGCGGTCAGGTCCTTGTCAAGCGTGGTGTCCTGAAAAACAATTCCGATATTTTTTCTTACCTCTGACGGCTCTTTCAGGCAGTCATGCCCTGCGATATATGTCTTTCCTGACGTGGGCGCAAGCAGGGTGCAGAGGATATTGATGGTAGTTGTCTTTCCTGCGCCGTTAGGTCCCAGAAAACCGAAGATCGTACCCTCGGTCACTTCAAAGGAAATATTGTTTACTGCGGTCAGATTGCCGAATTGCTTTGAAAGGTTTTCAACCTTAATTAGAGACATGATAAAAGTTTACCAGAAAAATGTTAATGAGGAAAGAAACGGCAGGGGCTTATTTGAAATGAGCCAGAATTCCGGACTTGGGAGTTTTTGTTAAATCAAGAGTGATGTTTTTATCCAGTTTGGACTTTACCTTCGGCTCTAAATTTTCAACTATCTCTTTGTTGATTCTCCCGCCGGCTGCCAGATGCCATTTTTTACAGTCTTCTTTTGTTATTAAGGCGGACATGTCCGCTGCAATGGTTTTTACCAGTTTTTTTCTGATGTCCGATACAAGGTGGTGCGGCTCCCCGTATCCTTTTGCAACCTCGCCTTTCCCTCCCCCTCCCGTGAATCTCCCCGCGATATCACTTAATTTACCGCCCAGCTTGCCGAGTCCTTCAACGGAATCATGAGTCTTTATTAATTCAATTTTAGGGCTTCCGGCAGGCTCCGCGGTTACTCTGTATGCTTTTAAATGTCCTAAGTCAACAGTAATTATAATTAAGCTCATGATATTCCTTATCTTGTCAGAAGTGAAATAATTTACAAGAGAGTATAAAGTAATTATACCATAGGGCGGCTGCGTATGCTTTTATTTGGTAATCCCCAAACGATATATTATCCGCTCCCTGTGATATAGTTTTGGAGATTGCTTATGGTTATTTTCTGTTCGGCAATAATCGTATTGGCGATATCGCCTATGGTCACAAGACCAATCAGTATATTATCCTCATACACCGGCATATGCCGGCAGTGTGCTGCTGAAAACAGCGCAAGACATTCCTCTACGGATTTATCTGAAGTTATTGAGTACATAACTTCTTTTTTTGTCATTAATTCCTTGACAAGCGTTTCTTTTGAGGCCTTTCCTTTCAGAATTACCTTTCGTGCGTAATCCCGTTCGGTAAATATGCCGGCTATCTGTCCGCTCTCAATAACGATAAGGGCGCCTATGTCCTTTTCAGCCATTAATTCAAGCGCCCTGTATACTGTTTCATTAAGGCTTATGGACCAGATATTGCGCCCCTTTTTCTTTAAAACGTCTTTGACTTTTAACATAATGAGAGCCCTCCTAACCGCTTGGATTTGTCAGAATTCAATTATACCGCAATTGCCCTGAAAATAAAAAGTGACGAAGTCCTTAATCAATCTCTTCTTTTTTTAGCCGCTGCAGGTAGTCATCCCATTCAACAGGGAGAGAGTGTTTTTTCTTGCTGTTGCACTCCTTACAGGCAGGGACCACATTATTTTTTGTTGATTTCCCTCCCCGTATTATGGGCACGATATGGTCCATAGTTAACTCGCGGGACGGCGCTTCACCGCCGCAGTAATGACACTTTCCGCTGGAGCATTTCCGCTTCCACCACTGAGTTTTCCGGAGGTCCCGCGCCTTCTGCTTCTCCCTGCTGATTTCCTGCTCAGTGACTGTTGAAATAAAATAATCCATCTATATGCCGGCCTTAAACCAGTGTACTTTAAAAAAGCTCAAAAGTTCAATGAGCGACAGCGCATGAGGGGAACAGCGACAAATCAGAGCAAAGCCGGTACATGACATTTGTCCTGCAAAAGCTGTAATTCACCGATTAATCTCAGCATATCATCGTAACTGCAGGACTGGAAGGCCCTGCTTCTCAATTGTTTTACTGACAGGCCCCTTACATACCATGCAAATAGTTTCCTGAAAATCAATATGCCTATCTTTTCCCCGTGAAATGCGGTATTTAAGGCAAGATGCTTTTTCATGATTTGAGCAATTTCATAAATATCAGGGCCGGGAGGCGCTGCTCCGCTTCTCAAATATTCAGCCGTCTCGCTGAATATCCATGGATTGCCTAAGGCCCCCCTTGCAACGGCAACGCCGTCGCACCCCGTTTCATCAAACATTTTTCTGATGAGGTTTGGCGTCAACCCGTCCCCGCTTGCAACCACGGGTATTTTCAGGGACTCTTTTACTTTTTGTATAATATTGTAATCAACTGTTCCGCTGTATCCCTGCGTTTTTGTCCTGCCGTGAATAAAAAGTCCCTTCACACCGGCATCCTCGGCGCGAAGCGCTATTTCAACCGCATTGACTGATGTTTCATCCCATCCGGAGCGTATCTTTACTGTGACAGGCAGGTCTGTATGTGTGCTGATTTCCTTCAGGAGTTTTTGCAGTTTCACAGGCGCCCTGAGCAGTCCGGCTCCTTTTCCGCCTGAGACCACCTTATCAACAGGACATGCGGCATTTAAATCTATCAGGTCAAAGTTATATCCCGATATAATATCCAGCGCGCCTTTGATGATTTCAAAGTCATCTCCGAGAATCTGGATGCCCAAAGGCCTGTCATCAGGAGTCGCAGAAATCATTCTTAGTGTACTCTTGTTCTTATGAATGCGCAGGCGGTCCGTGCTGGTGCTTGAACACATGGAGAAGATTGCGAACAAGGTGCGCGTCTCAGGGGGCGGACGATGCAATTTCACCAATCTTAATGCCTCAAGCGATAATTATGTCTCCTGCAATCCAAGCTTTTGCAAATCAGCGCTGGCGCGTTTTACGCCCTATGATTTCATTGACATGATAGAAAAGCACGGCATTAAATATTATGAGAAAGAGGCCGGACAGCTTTTTTGCAAGGGAAGCTCAGGAGAGATTATTAGTTTGTTTCAAAAGGAGTGCTCGCAGGCAGGAGTTGAGATTCAGCGGGGCTGCCGCATTGACTCCATAAAGAAAAAAGACCGTTTTATTATCGCGACAAACTACGGCGTGATGGAATCGCAGTCGCTGGTCGTTGCCGCCGGCGGATTATCATATCCGAAACTCGGAGCGACTGAAAAAGGCTATGGCATTGCAAGGCAGTTTGGCTTAAATGTGACTCCTTTGAGGCCTGCGCTTGTTCCACTTGTCTTTAAAAAAAAGGACCTGGACCATTTCGGCGGATTAAGCGGAGTTTCTCTGAAGGCGGCAGTCAGCTGCGGGAAAGTCAGTTTTGACGGAAATATTCTCTTCACTCACCGGGGATTAAGCGGTCCGGCAATTCTCCAGCTTTCACTATACTGGGAAAGAGGCATGCCCATTACCGTTAATCTGATGCCTGAGATGGATGTGTATGCGCTGTTCATGGCAAAACGCCAAAGCAGAATGAAAATTGAAAACCTCCTCGCAGGCTATCTTCCCGCCAGCTTTGCAAAGAAATGGTGCGGACTCTGCATACAATCAAAACCGGTTAACCGGTATTCAGAAAAAGAATTCAGGGAAATCGCATGCAAGCTTCAAAACTGGCAGATAATCCCGCATGGGACAGAAGGATATGAAAAGGCTGAGGTTACCCTCGGAGGAATAGATACGGATGAGCTGTCATCCAGAACAATGGAGGCAAAGAAGGCGCCGGGACTCTATTTTGTCGGCGAGGTCGTTGATGTGACCGGACAGCTTGGGGGATTCAACCTGCAATGGGCCTGGTCGTCGGGCTATGCCGCAGGAGAGTATGCGTAAATCGTA
>JACQZD010000048.1:8751-13584 GCA_016207865.1 Nitrospirota bacterium | reverse complement strand
CTTAATCCGCTTCTGCCTTTCCACGCGGATACTTTTGAAAAAACGGCTATGATTAAAAATCCCTCCGTCCCCCTTTTGTCAAAGGGGGGCACGGGGGGATTTTTAGATGAAATGGTTTTATTGTCAGCATAAAAAACTTTTACCCCTTTGAGTCTATTCTTAAGAATATTAACAAATGTCTTCCCTGACTCCATGTTGTCATCATCAAAAATGAGGATAGATGGCACTTCCTTTTTTGATGTTATAAAGTATAATATTTCAAGCAGGTTAGAGTATTTTTCATCAAGTTTGACTTTAAGTGACTTTTGAGCAAGTTTATAAGCCAGATTCCTGCTTGTTTTTGTCCCGATATGTTGAAGGTTGAGGGATGAAGGTTGAAGTATGAAAGTTTTTTTTGTTTTTAAAATTCTTTGGAAAGATTCCTCTGCTCTTGGTTTTATTTTGTCCCATTTTGATGCCAGATAATCTATTACCTTTTCAGGATTATCAGGATGAAGTATTATGTCAGCGCCTGCATTTAATGCCGTCAGGCTTGCCTTTTCCTCGCCTGATTTCAGCGCCTGCATATTCATTGCATCAGTTATCACAAGCCCTTTAAACCCCATTTTATTTTTTAAAAATCTCTTTATGGTTTTTTCCGAAAGGCTTGAGGGGAATTTTTTGTCAAGCGCAGGCACCTTCAGGTGCCCAACCATAATCATCTTTACCCCTGCCTGTATGACCTCTTTGAAAGGGCGGAGTTCTACTTTGCGGAGCCTCTTCAGATCAGCCCTTACAACAGGCAGTTCTTTGTGAGAATCCCTGCTTGTATCGCCATGCCCCGGGAAATGCTTTGCGCAGGCAATAAGCCCGTGTCTTTGAAATCCCTTTATGAATTCTCTGCCGAACCATGAAACCTGTTCAGGATTATCAGAAAAAGCCCGTGTACAGATTATGGGGTTTTTGGGGTTTGTATTTACATCCAGGACAGGAGAGAAAATGGTATTGATTCCAGCGGCGCACACCTCTTTTGCAATAATGCTTATTGATTTTCTTAACAGCCTGATGTCGGATGCATTATTTTTATTTATTGCGCTTGCAACTGCCATCGCAGGAGGGAAGACCGTTGCGCCTTCAAGCTGCTGCCCAAGTCCCCTTTCAATGTCAGAGGATATAAAAAGCGGAATATCTGAGACAGCCTGAAGTTTTTTTATTGCACTGCTGACTTCTTTAACTTCACCGCCGAAGGTGATGAAACCGCCGATGCCTTTCTTAACAAGCGACTGGTAATAGCTGAATTTTTTCTTGATATCTTTCCCGTCAAGCCGGGCGATTATAAGCTGTGCGATTTTCTTTTTTATGGTCATGCTGTTCCTACAACATCCTGCCCATTTTTTTGCAGGGCAGGGCGTTGTCGCTGCACAGGTTCATTATCCGCTGAAAATCCTCTGCGCTTAATTTTGATATGGCTATAAGGACTTTTTGAATATTTTTCTTCTTTGCTATCTGCGGAAGCTCCGCGCCGGTGCCGAGCACTGACATGCCGTAAATCTTTCTCCCGGTTTTTGTAGGGTCGTCGTCTATAAAACCTATGACATTGTATTGCAGTTCAGGATTATTATTTATTTCTCTCAAAAGCACATTTCCGCCGTCTCCGGCGCCGTAAATCAAAACCCTCTCTCCTTTGGTTTTCTGTATCCCTGCGAAATGCTCTCTTAGCATCCTTAAAAGCCCTCTGGCGCTTGTGGTAAGGACCACGAGCATCAGCCAGTAGATGATAAAGACAGCCCTTGAATAGCCGAAGAAGCGCGTTGTAAGGACCAGGATAATTACGGTCGTAACTGTTCCCAGCGTAGCCGCCTTGAGTATTGAGATTACGTCTGAGAGCCCGATGTATTTCCATATTTTTTTGTAAAGCCCGAAATAGTAAAATGAGCCGAGCTGCACCGCGATGAGAATCGGAAGCGACTGTGTAATAAGCCGTAAGTTTTCCGATACGATGACTCCTTCAAAGCGCAGGAGATAAGCTGAAATATATGCGGCGGTAATGAGGAGGAAGTCAACGATGACCTCTACTATCTGCCGTTTGTAAAAGATTGTGGTATTTAATACTGTTGTATTATTTTTCCCAAGCACTTTCTCTTTGGCAATTTCCATCTCCTCTTTTGAATAGACCCTTGCCTCGCTGAGAAACACGCCGAGGAAAAAGAGTCCGATTAATACCAATATCCCGATGACAGTAATTATATAAATGTTGCTGAGGGGATAGATGATTGCAATTGTGCCTGTAATTATGCTTAATGAATACAGCATAAGGACTGCTTTTTTTTCAGAAAGCCCGAGAATGACAAGCCTGTGCGATGAATGGTCTTTTCCCCCCTGCGAGATAGACCTGCCGGTAAGGTTTCTCATGATGGTAACGAAGGTTGTGTCAAAAATCGGAATAGCCATTACAAGAACCGGGACAGCCATTGTCACGATGAAATGGGAGGCATGCTGGTAAGTGCCTGCGATTGAAAGCGCGCCGATGGTGAATCCGAGGAACATGCTTCCGCAGTCGCCCATAAAAATGCTTGCCGGGCTGAAATTGTATTTTAAGAAGCCGAGCGCAGCGCCTGCGATGATGAAAGATACGGCGCCGAGCTCCCATCTGCCCTGTAAGGCCGAGAGCACTGCCAAGGCAGTGGCGGTAATAAAAGCGATTCCTGCCGAGAGCCCGTCCATGTTATCAAGGAGATTAAATGCATTTGTAACAGCGACAATCCACAAGACAGTAAGCGGCAGGGCAATCAGCGGCGTAAATAATTCTATTTTGACATTGAAAAAAATTGCGATGACAGCCGCTGCTATCTGCGCAATGAGTTTTGTATAAGGTTTTAAAGGCTTAAGGTCGTCTATTATTCCGAATACAAAAAGAAATGTTCCTCCGGCCAATACACCGAGAAACTTATCTGTCGGCGTGATAAAGAGCACGGATGCGGCTATAACCGTCAGATATATGGCAACTCCGCCGAAGAGCGCGGTGGGGGTCTTATGCCACCGGTCTGCCCTTGGTCTGGCGACTTTGCCGTATTGGACCGCGATTCTTCTTACTGCCGGTGTAAGAGACAAGGATAGAATGACAGAGAAGATAAAAGATGCTGTAAGGAGATAAAGGATTGTGTAGTCCACTGTCAGCGGCTCTTATAATATTCTATTACATCTTTAAGTATATCATCCAGAGAGTGTTTTGACTTATGGCCTATAAGTTTTTTAATTTTTCCAAGGTCGGGGACGCGCCTCATCATGTCTTCAAAACCCTCTTCATATGCATCGCTGTATGGAATGTACTGGATTTTTGACTTGCTTTTGGTAAGCGTTTTAATCCTTTTTGCAAGTTCCTCTATTGAAATTTCATCATCGCTTCCGATATTAATGACTTCTCCCACAGCCTCATCCGTCCTGCTGAGTTTCACAAGCGCTCTTACGGTGTCTTTCACATGAGAAAAGCACCTGGACTGTTTGCCGTCGCCGAAAACGGTAATGGGGTGATTAAGAAGAGCCTGCTTAACAAATCTCGGTATGACCATGCCGTATCTTCCGGTCTGCCGGGGCCCGACAATGTTAAACAGCCTTATGACCACGACCGGAAGGTTTTTTTCCTTCCAGTAAGCCAGCGCCAGAAATTCGTCTATGGCCTTTGAACAGGCATAGCTCCATCTGCTTTTTGTCGTCGGACCTAAAATCAGGTCGCCGTCTTCTCTGAAAGATTTCTGGTCGCTCTTGCCGTAAACTTCAGAGGTGGAGGCGATTATCACTTTCTTTTTTTTCTTATTGGCATGAAGGAGTATCGCCTCCGTGCCTTTAATATTGGTTTCTATGGTGCGCACGGGGCTTTCTACGATAAGCATTACTCCGACTGCGGCTGCCAGATGAAAGACCACATCGCATTTGTCCACAAGCTCTGCGGTTATGGACGGGTTCAGGATTGTATCTATCGTGTAATTAAAACCCTTGCGGTTTTTAAGGTGTTCAATATTTTCAATGCTCCCGGTGGAGAGATCGTCAATGAGATAAACCTCATGCCCCTGCTCAAGGAGCTCTTCGGCAAGGTGTGAGCCGATAAAACCTGCTCCGCCTGTAATAAGCGCCTTCATTTTATTGTAATGCCTTCATTGGTTATTATTCCTGCTGTATGAGTATACAAAAATAATCTTTATTTGACAACCGCGCGGAAACTTCCGCCTTATGGTTTATATGGAAAATCATGGTTCATTCATGATAAACTTATTCCATGATATATCTTAACAACAAACTCGTTACGAGGGATAAAGCTTTGATTTCCGTCTTTGACCACGGATTTCTCTACGGCGACGGCGTCTATGAGACCTTGAGGGCGTATAACGGTGTTGCGTTTATGTTTGATGAGCATATTGAACGCCTTTTCCGTTCGGCGGCTATGATAGGGCTTAAAATCCCGATGAGCCCTGCTGATATCAATAAGGCTGTATATAAAACAATCAGGGCGAACAAATTAAAAGAAGCATTTATCAGGATAAATATCTCAAGGGGCGTTGGTCCGATAGGACTGGACCCGCGGCTATGTCCTGAACCTACCTTTGTAATAATCTGCAATCCGTTTAAGGATTACCCTGAACAATACTATGAAAAAGGGGTGAAGGTCGTCATAGTCAATGTAAGGAGAAATTTTAAGAATGCGCTCAACCCGATGATAAAATCGCTTAATTTTTTAAACAATGTCCTTGCGAACATGGAGGGGATAAAAGAAGATGCGCATGAGGCAATAATGCTTAATTACAAAGGTTACATTGCCGAAGGCACGACGTCAAATATTTTTTTTATAAAAAACAAAAC
>JACQZD010000048.1:0-8716 GCA_016207865.1 Nitrospirota bacterium | reverse complement strand
TATAAAAAACAAAACCCTGTTTACGCCCGAGCTTGAGGTCGGCATTCTGGACGGGATAACAAGGCGCATCGTCCTGAATTTGGCGGACGAAGCCGGAATGAAACTCATGGAAGGAAGGTTTATCCCGGACGACGTGTATGACGCCGATGAGGTTTTCATATCCAGCACTACAAGGGAGATAATGCCTGTAACAAAAATTGACGACATCAAGATAGGTTCAAAGACAGGCAAAATCACCAAAGCGCTTCTTGCAGCCTACAGAAAAAAGGTTGATGCATATATAAAGGCCCACAAATAACCGCTGATACATCCGCACTTATGCGATGAAAATTAACATAGCAAGATTGATTGACCACACCCTGCTTAAGCCCGAGGCCTCTCTGAAAGACATTGAGAGACTTTGCGCGGAGGCTGAAGAATATGGTTTTTTCTCGGTATGCGTTAATCCGTGTTTTATAAAAACAGCTAATAAAATTCTTAGCGGAAGTAATGTCAGTATTACGACGGTAATCGGTTTCCCTCTCGGCGCGACTTTCTCAGGGGCCAAGGTGTTTGAAGCAATGAAATCCGTGCATGAAGGCGCTGACGAGCTTGATATGGTAATGAATATCGGTACAGCCAAAGCCGGCAAATGGGATGCCGTGAAAAAAGAGATTTCTGATTTTGTAACTGCCACGCCGTCTGCGGTTCACAAGATAATTATAGAAACATGTTATCTTTCAGACGATGAAAAAATAAAGGCGTCTTTGGCTGTGATGGAGGCCGGCGCTGAATTTGTAAAGACCTCTACGGGATTTGCTTCTGCAGGCGCGGCGGTCAGGGACGTTGAAATAATCAGGAAAGCTACAGGCGGCAGGATAGGGATAAAAGCCGCAGGAGGGATTAAAACCCTGAAGGAGGTGCTGTCATTTACCGGGGCAGGGGCCACGAGGATAGGCACAAGCTCCGGCGTCGGGATAATGAAGGAAGCTCTGTCTTGAAATCTCAAGGTAAACGATATTAAAATACAAACCTTAAATAGATGTAAACCGAAGCTAACTTTTTTTACAAAAAATAATGTTACTGTATATCTGGTAAATCCTCTACCATGTTAAGTACTGTCATACTCCGGCTTGACCGGAGTATCCAGTACTTTTTAAAAGCTTTCATTTTTACGGGGACGGGGTCTGGATTCCCCGATTAAATCGGGGAATGACATTAAGAGGCATTTCAAGAAATTATTAGCAACTAATTTAAAGAAGAACCATTTTTAAAAAGGAGGGAGAGGGAATATGAAGTTAAAAGGTTTAATGATTTACGCGGCTATGATAATTGTATTGAGTCCGTTTGCTGCCCATGCAGGGAAGGTGTATGTAAGTAATTCAGGCAATAATACAGTTTCTGTTATTGATACCGCAAAAAACGAAGTTGTAATGACAATAAGGGCGGGGGTCTGGCCTGCCGGCATGGCGATTGACTCCGCAAGCAAGAAGCTGTATGTTGTTAATTCCAGCCCCGGCGACAGCACGGTTTCTGTGATAGACCTTGCAAGCAATGAAACGGTTGGAAAGATAAAAGTCGGCATCGGTCCTATGTCCGTAGCTTTAAATCCCTCTGCAGGAATCGGATATGCCGCTGATACTGAAAATATGGTTGACGGAAAAAATTTAAACAAAACCCTCTCTGTTCTTGACCTTAAAACCAATACGGTTAAAGGTAAAATTGAAGTAGGTGTCGGACCGTTTGACATGAAGATTATTGATAACAAACTATATATAAGCAATTCCGGCGACTGGACTGTTTCAGTGGTTAATACGGCAGACAATAAGGTGATAGATACAATTAAGACGATTGACACGCCGCTCGGCGTTGCGGTGGACCAGAACAAAAAGAAAGTTTATGTGGCGATTCACGGCAAAGGGAAAGTGATGGTCCTTGACGCAAAGAGCAATAAAGAAACGGGCACGATAGATATCGGAAAGGCGGCTTGGTATATTGCAGTTAATCCTGCAAAGAACAGGGCGTATGTGACAATAAGGGAAGAAAATGCAGTGGCGGTTGTTGATACTAATACTGACAAGGTAATTGAAAAAATCAATGTCGGCAAGGAGCCGATCGGTATTGCGATTGATTCTGAAAGCGGCAAATTATATGTGGTAAATCACGGAGATGTTTCGGTTTCCGTTATTGACACGGCAAGCAATAAAGTTGCGGGCACGGTAAAGCTGGCCCCTTCTACTGACAGCACTTATTCGGGTTCACCGTGGGGCATAGCGGTTAATTAAAGAGCGGATGTACCTTGCTATTGTCATTCCCGCGTAGGCGGGAATCCAGCGTTTTTAATATATTTTGGATCCCCCGGTCAAGCCGGAGGTTGACAAAAAATGCATTTGCGGCTACCTAAATCCTGGATTACTCCCTGATCCTCAAATACATGTATCCCCCGCCTGTGCTGAAAAGAACCGGCCCTATCCATGGCGCAAGCCATGGCGGGATGACGCCTGTGTTGCCGAGGGATGCGCTGATTGAATAAATAAGCCAGTAGCAAATACTCACAACAATGCCCAGCCCCGCTGCCTTTAAGCCGCCTCCCAGCCTGCTGTTCAGGACCAGGGCTATTCCAAAAAGCACCATGACAAAATTCACCATCGGATAAGCTAATTTCCCGTAAAGGTCCACGACATATTTAAGATTTTTAAATCCTGCCTTCTCAAGCCTTTTGTAATAGGCATAAAGCTCAAAAAAATTCATTTCTTCCGGCTTCCGCATCTCTTCTTTAAAAATCCTCGGCTCTTCAATTGCCTGAGAGACAATGGATTTGTGTGTTGAGGTTTTATTGACGGAAAAGTCAAATACCGTCACATTGTCAAGTTCCCATCTGTTATTAATCCATCTGGCGCTTTCAGCCTCGGTCCTCCTGATTAATTCAAAGGCATTGTCAAAGTTGAAGATGCTGATTTTCAGGATGGTGTTTTCATCTCCGACAAAATCTCTGATGCGGATTAAACTGCCGTCACGGCCCTTAAGCCACAACGCGCCTTCCTGATATGTAATTCTGGACTGCTTCTGCAATATCCTGTGATTTCTTATCCAGGACGCCTTTCTTGTCGCGGCAGGGACGATGGTTTCACCTATGAGCAGGGCAAAAATGCTGATTATAATTCCTGTAACGATGAAGGAGGAGAAGAATTTTTTTAAACTCAGCCCTGAGGCCTGAATCACCACCGTCTCCTTCCATTTCATTGCAATTCCGATAGTAAGGAGAATGGACAGCAGGGATGCCGCAGGCGATGCAAACAATAGAAATTTAGGGCACTGAAGCAAAAGATATTCAATTACCAGGTAAGCGGGAGGTTTCTGGGAGTAGAATTCATTTACTTTGTCAAAAAATTCCGCAACCAGCAGGATTGCCGTCAGCACAAGCAGAATTATAAAAAAGAATTTTAGAAATTCCTTTAAAAAATATTTTGATAAAATTTTCATCCTTCAACCTTCATCTTTATTCGTTAGTTTTCAATACCCACAGTTTCTACTGTGGGGTATTGTTGTTTCTGTCATTCTGGCTTGTCCAGAATCTCGGAACGAGTCGTACCGACTTTCTTCAAAAAGGATTCCCGACAAGCGGGAATGACAAAGCACGATTTACTTTTATTTAAACACCGGCTTGTCTTTGTAAGCGAAATAATAGAACATGATTGCCGCAAGGCCGAACAGCATATTGGGTCCCCAGCATCCAAGTAACGGTGAAAGCCTTCCTGCCTTTGCAAGCCCTTCTCCGAATATAAATAAAAAGTAATACAATATCAGCACGGAAATGCTGAATGAAAAACTTCCGACACGGCCTGTTTTTCCAATTTTTGTGGCAAGGGCAGGGGCCAGAAGCCCGAATATCAGGCATGCAAATGGAATAGCCAGCCGCCTGTTTATTTCAACATGCCATAAAGGCTTATCTCCTTTATCCCTCCATAAGTCAATAAATCTGACTTCATCAAGTTTCTGTTCCCTTTTGGCCTCTATAGCTGATGTCAGCACCAAATTATATTCCCTGAAAGTTACCTCTGAAGAGCCCCTGTCTGAAAATGTATGGATTAATCCGTCGTGCATATTCAGCTCTATCAATCCATCTTCAGGATAAGAGCGTACTGCGCCGTCTTTAGCCACTATTACGAAAGGCTGTTTTGCGGAAGAATCCGGGTCCGTGTAAACAAAGACCCCGCTGAAATTGTCGCCGGACAGTTCCTTTACAAATATAACTGAACCCTTAAAGACCTTTGAAAATGTCTGCTCCTCAATGGTCATTGACGCTTTTTTTGCAATTACTTCATACAAGGTCTGCTTAAATGAGTGCACGCTTTTTGGCAGGAGATAAAGGCTGATGAAAAGAAGAACGGCAAAGCCGGCGATTGAGAATGTAACGGCCGGTTTTGAGATAAGCCAGAAACTCATGCCGCTGCTTTTCATGGCGATTGTTTCATTGTCCGTAGCCATCCTGCCGTAGGTAAGGAATACGGCTATGAGGACCGCCATTGGTATTGAAAGGAGTAAAATAGACGGCTGAAGGAAGATGAAGACCTTGAGGGTGTCTATAATCTCCGTCCCCTTGCCCATGACAATCCTTGTAATCCGTACGAATTTCTCCATGAAAAGGACAAATGTCAGGAAGGAGATTACGACAAGGAAGTTGGAGAAAAGCTCCTTGAATATCGCCCGGTGGATTATCATGGTTAATAATTATAACAGTTTGCAGTGCGCAGTTAATAGTGGATTGATGAAAGTTAAAAACAAATGCATGGCATCCTGCAGCTTATAGCAAAGGCATATATGCCTTCAAAACTCTAAGAAAGCAACTGTGATTATTAAAAGTCATGCTGCAAAAAATTTTAAGTATTTGCCTTTGAACTGTTCGTAAAAGGCAGCATGACGCTAATGTGTTGCCTTAAAGTTTTTCAGACATACATGCCTTTTCAGGGTGTGTTTCTTTATTTGTCATTCCGGCCTGTCCGGAATCGTTTCACAAAGGCATATATGCCTTTGCCTTGTGACTTAAAACTTGCAACTTGAAACTATTACAGTATCGGCAGATAGCGCTCTATTTCATAAGGGTGAATCTTGATTCTGTAATTATCCCATTCAATTTTTTTGTTCTCAATGAAATTATTAAATATGTGGTCCCCGAGCGCTTTTCTGACGACATCGCTTTTTTCGGCTATTTCTATGGCTTCAATCAGACTGCCCGGCAGGGATTTTATCCCGAGTTGATGTTTCTCTTCCTCGGTGAGATGATAGATATCTTTTTCTACCGGTTCAGGGAGTTCATAATTTTTTTCAATGCCCTCCAGTCCGGCCGCAAGCATCACTGAAAAGGCAAGATAGGGATTGCATGAAGGGTCGGGCGAGCGAAGCCCTGCGATATATTTTTTTGCAATGTCTGAGAGATAATATTTGTCTTTTGGGTCAAAAAAGGCGTTCCGGTCGCCTTTAAAAAGCGATTGGTGAGTGTGCATGCCGCTTCCGTTTTGACCGAATATGGGTTTAGGCATAAATGTCGCAAAACAGCCGTATTTTGACGCAATCTCTTTGACCACGATTCTGTAAGTCATCACACTGTCAGCCATTACCGACGCCTCCGCGTATCTGAGGTCAATCTCATGCTGTGAGGGCGCAACCTCATGGTGAGAGTATTCAACTTTTATTCCAAGCTCTTCAAGCGTAAGCACGGTCTCCCTTCTTAAATCGCTTCCGGCATCAAGTGTGGTCAGGTCAAAATATCCGCCTTCATCCAATACTTTTGTGCCTTTCTCATCTTCAAAATAGAAAAATTCAAGCTCCGGCCCAAGGTAAAGCGTGAAGCCTTTTTCCTTCAGTCTCTGGAGATTTCTTCTTAATGCGTATCGCGGGTCGCCCTCGTACGGCGTGCCGTCGGGATTCAGCACATCGCAGAACATCCTTGCCACCGCCTTTTCCTTGGGTCTCCACGGAAGTATCTGAAAAGTTGAAGGGTCGGGCTTTGCAATCATATCGCTTTCATCAATTCTTGCAAAACCTTTTATTGAGGAGCCGTCAAAACCCATGCCTTCGTCAAAGGCTCCCTCAAGCTCTTCGCTTGTAATGGCAAAACTTTTCAATTGTCCTAAAATGTCAGTAAACCACAGCCGTATGAACTTGACATTGTTTTGATATGTAATTATATCATAAGTTTCAGGCAGGGCAGAAAAGGATTGTTAAAAACTTATGCAAGCTTATACCGCTCCCGCAGGGACTTAAACCTAAAGACAAGAGCCGAGCATATTGTGAAAACCGCAACCCCGCCTAAAATTATGGCGAGACGCATCCAAGGCCCGCCCTCAGCCTGACGCATTTTTGCAAGGATGACAAGCGTCCTGACCCACTCAAACCCGCCGATAACAAGAAATATCTGCACCAGCCGGGCAGACCACGGCCTGCGTATAAGTAAAAGCAGAAGCATTATTACGGCGATTAAGACCAGAAAAAAGAGCTTTGCCCTGAGAAAATGCGC
Source organism: Nitrospirota bacterium (assembly GCA_016207865.1). GTDB lineage: Bacteria > Nitrospirota > Thermodesulfovibrionia > UBA6902 > DSMQ01 > JACRGX01. The sequence goes on along the minus strand of JACQZD010000048.1, from coordinate 2,220 downwards.
ACTGTGAAGAAGTATGCTCAGTATCGCAGGCAGAAGTTTAATGAAGTTCATAAGCGCCTCCTATAAAAAAATGTCAAATGTCAAAACTCAAATGCCAAATGAATGTTAAAGTTCAAATTTTAATATTAAGTTATTTGCATTATTTTGACATTTGGATTTTGGAATTTGATATTATCCCAGTGATTCTTTTTCGCAATCCTCTCACATATTCCATAAATTCATCTTTGCTTTTATGCCCCATAAACAGAGCGGCCAGTTCAGCAAATTCAGAATTTTTAATAATGACGTGTTCCTCATTTAATCTCATAAAGGTTTCAAGCGTCCGCAGATATTCGTAGGCGCTTAAGAGTATTTTTCCGTTTTGGAGGCCGAGTAAATTTTTCTTCATGAGGCGTTTTATTGCAAGGGGGGTATTCTGCAGAAGTATTTCAGGGGCGCTCCGTGCGTTTTGAAGCTGAAGCCGCTGGACAAAGAATTCTATCTCCTCTATCCCTCCCGGACCGAGTTTTATATCAAAGCCTTTTGATTCATGAGAAAGCTCTTTTACTATCCGCTCCCTCATAGCCTTCAGGTACTCTGTTTTTATTTCCCGTCCCCTTTTTAAGACAGCTTCTTTTGCCGTTTCCATGAAGGCCTTTGCATAATTCATGTCGCCTGCAATAGGTCTTGCCTTAAGAAGCGCCTGAATTTCCCACGGGTGCGCATTTTTTAAATAATAATTTTTGTAGCCTGCGATGTCATTTAAAAGCACGCCCTTTGAACCGTCGGGTCTGAGCCGCATGTCAACAGTGTACAGAACTCCTTTGTCAGTATATGCTGTAAGTGTTTTTAATATTTTTTCCGCTGTTTTCAGATCATCAGGAGTTTCATACAGGAATATTATATCCAGGTCCGAACCAAAGGTTATTTCCCGGCCTCCGAGTTTTCCAAGCCCAAGCACGGAGAATCCTGCTCCCCTTAATTTCCCCCTCGGCATGGGGGGCATTAAGGGGGCAGCAGTGGTTAAAGACCTTTCAGTTATTATTCGGGTTACCGCATCTGCAAGATGGGAAAGATATCTGACCAGATTATTGACTGTGATAACGCGCATAAGGAAAAAACTGCCGAGGCGGATTTCCTCAGCGTTTTTATACACAGCAATCCCTGTCTCAAAATGTTCACGGGCGGTAATTCTTTTCAGCTCTTCCATTGTTTGCTTTGATGTCTTTTGTATGACATTGCCTTCAATGAGGAGGTCCAGGTATTGAGGAGTGCTCAAAAATATTCTTGAAAGATAAGTGCTCATTGAAAATATTTTAATGATTCCATCTCTCAATTCCTTTCTTTCTATGAGTCCTGTAAGGTATGTCTCCCTGATGCCCGTTGCTGTGAAAAACCGCTCAAGTCCGCTTAACGCCCTGTCAGGGCTTTCCGCATCCAATGCATTTTCAATGAGCATGGGGACCGCCTTTCTCATTACTGTGCGCTCCCTCTGTGTCTTGAAATGTTCAAACTGTTCCCTGATTCCCCTGAGATTTTTAAGCCCGCCGGACGGTGTTTTTAATCCCCTGAATGAGAGGTAGCCTGCAAGTTCATCGTCGCTGAGGTCGCCTTCAAGGAGAGAAAGCGCCTCGGCATGCGCATCTTCTTCAGTGCCTAAGAGGGAGTTATACATATTTCTTGTTTTCATTCTCCTCAGCCTGAGGTCCGATAGGAATTCATCTGAGGAAATAAAACCTATCTTTCTGGCAAGGGAAATCAGATCATCCGCTGATGACGGCAGGGAATGAGTCTGAAGGTCGTCCTTCATCTGAAGGAGATGCTCAATGCGCCTAAGGTGGAGATAGTTGTACCACAGCGTAACGAGGTCTTCATCAGGCACCAGCCCAAGCCACCGCAGGGACTGGATTGCATTTAAAAACCTGTGAGTTCTGAGCCCCTCATGTTTAGAACCGTAAATAAGCTGAAATGTCTGAATGAAAAATTCCGCCTCCCTTATGCCTCCGTATCCGCGCTTTATATCATTTTTTGAAAAAGCCGAATCTATTTTTTTCTTCAGCGATTTAATCTCTTCAATTTCAGTGAAATCCATGGCCTGTTTCCAGACAAAGGGCGCTATCACTTCCATAAAGGCCCTGCCGGTATCCGGACTGCCAGCTATATGCCGCGCCCTTATCAGCGCCATGCGCTCCCAGGTGCGCCCCCAGGTTTCATAGTAGGCGCTGTAGGCCTTCAGGGGAA
>JACQZD010000206.1 GCA_016207865.1 Nitrospirota bacterium | reverse complement strand
GCAGCGAGTATGGTGTTTATGTGCTTCACCCGTATGATAAATTTTACGCAGGCTCTTCAAGGGGCGAATTTTCAAATCAGAATAGCGACTCGCTTGTTTTGAGGATAGAGTCAGAAGGAAAGGCCGTCCTTTTTACAGGTGATATAGAAGTTGAGGCGGAGGAAAATTTAATGCACTTGGGCTGGCTGCTCAAATGCGATATTATTAAAGCGCCCCATCACGGCAGCAGGACTTCAAGCTCATTGGGATTTATTGAGGTTGTGGGCCCGCAGGTTATGGTTGCAAGCGTGGGCAAAAATAATCCGTTTAACCACCCTCACCCTGAGACGATTGATAGGTACAGCAGGGCCGGCGCGCAGATCTTCAGGACAGACAGGGACGGTGCGGTGATTGTAACATTCAAAGACAAGGGATTTGAGGTAATGACATGGCGTGACAGCAGACTTAAGGAGGTCAAGAGTTTCAGTGATGAAATAAAAAATTTGAAGGTCTTGTTGTAATATTTTCAGCGCTCAAAAAATATCTTTAATCCCCACATCAGCCCCAGCCCTAAAAACATTGTTACAAGCTGTACCGGTATCTTTGCGCCTTCCCTTTCTTTGTGCAGTTCAGGTATCAGGTCGGCAAGGGCGATGTAGATGAATCCTCCGGCTATTCACGGGATTAAAAAAACTTTCAGCCAGAGGATTTGACCAAAGAACAAATAAGCTATTATCGCACCTGCCACAGAGATAAGCGCTGACAAGAAATTATATAAAAGCGCCTTTGCCCTGCTGAAGCCTCCGTATATAAGAATCCCGAAATCGCCGATTTCCTGCGGTATTTCATGGGCTGCAACTGCAATAGTTGTTGCCATGCCGAGGTGCGTATCTGTCATGAATGATGTTGCTATTATTATCCCGTCCAGAAAATTATGCACCCCGTCGCCGATAAGGTTAAGGTAAGTGAATGTATGCACATCGCATTTGTCTTTGTGGCAGTGGCGCCAGTGCAGGAATTTCTATATAACAAAAAAGATAATTATTCCTGAGAGGACATAAGTGAAAATCAGGGAGTCTTTTAACTCTAAAGACTCAGGCAAAAGATGAAAAAATGCGCCTCCAAGGAGGCCTCCCACGGCAAAACTTACAAAGCGCTCCAGAAATTTTTCCGTAGAGCTGCCTTTCATCCCGATAAAAAATACCCCGATAAGGGAGATGAAACTTACGCCTAATGTTGAGAGAATGATAAGCCCGAATGTTGGCATCAGGATAATCTTAGGGTTTTAACAGTGTTTCTGTCAACACAGAGCATTGTAAGGATTTTTTTAACAGCCTGCATGGGGATTTCCTTCTCTGTATCAATTATAATCTCAGGTTTTACCGGCTTTTCATAAGGCACACGCACTCCGGGCACAGGCTTGCCTTTTTCATATATTTTTCTTGGCGCTCCGTGCGTATTAACCCTTTTCCTCTCACGCATCATGCAGACATTCAGGGGGCATTTCAGATAAACTTCAAAAAAGTTTTTAATAAGTTTTCTTGCAAGCTGTCTCCACGATTTTCTGTTTCCCGTGGCATCAATGATTACATTATGTCCGAGTTTGTAGAGGTTTTTTGCGGTAAAAACAAGCGCCCTGTATACGTATTCTCTTTCTTCGTCTGAATAAGAGGGTTTCGGGGTGACGATTTTTCTGAGTTCATCCATCCTGAGTATTACGGCGTCAGGGATTTTTTTCTTCAAAACGGCGGCAATAGTGCTCTTCCCGCTTCCCGGCAGTCCTGTTATCCAGATAACCCAAGGCATGTAATATTATACTGCAATTTAAAAGGCAACTGAAAACCACAGAGTTCACAGAGGGAAAAAAGAAATTGTGAAATTTAGAGGTTAGGTTCTTCAGGGATTCCTGTGGGCACATATCACCTATCCGTCATTCCGGCTTGTCCGGAATCTTTCCGAGGGGTGCTAAGGATTCCCGACGCGCTTTGCTTGCGGGAATGACAGCCACTTCTTTTTACCCTCTGTGGTTAACTGCATTTTTCAGGTATCTGTGCCTTCTTAAATACCCCTAACTTGTATCTTGAACAAAGGCATATATGCCCTCAAAATCTTTAAAAAGCAACGGGATTTTTAGAGGCCATACTGCAAAGCGTTTAAAAGTTTTTTCTTGTAGAGTTTAGTCGGTTGAAAATTGCAGTATGGCATGATTCAAGGTGTTGCACTAAAGCTTTTTCGGACACATATGCCTTTGCCTTGCATCTTGTATCCTGAATTTTGTATCTTAAACAAGTCATGAGCTCAGAAAATCTTGATAAAAGACTGCCTGTGATTCAGGAGGCGGACCTTAACGGCAAGATAGTCCTTGTCCGTTTTGACCACAATGTCGTAAAAAAAGGCGTTGTCAGGGACCCGTACAGGATTGACAGGAGTTTCGGCACGCTTTATAACATTGTAGAGCGCGGCGGCAGGCCTATTCTCATGACGCATGTGGGAAGGCCTCTTGATAAAAAGACCGGGCAGATAACATGCGACCCCGGAGATTCAGTAGAACCTATTGTTGAATACCTCAGGCAAAAGCTCCACACAAAATTTTACATACCGAAATTTGACAACATAGATTCAGGGCAGGGCATAACAGGCATTGACACGTCCATAAATCTGTCTGTAAAGAATCTCAGGGAAAGAAAAATAGGCGGCATATACCTGCCCAACACCCGGTGGTTTCGCGGGGAAGAGGACAAGGGCGCATTCAGGGAGAATTTTGCGCTTCAGCTTGCAGGGCTTGCGGACATTTATATAAATGACGCATTCGGCTCATGGCAGGCGCATGCCACCACTTATGACATTACAAAGCATCTGCCGTCTTATGCGGGTTTTCTCATGCAGCAGGAGATTGAGAATTTGAGCCGCGTTATAAATCCTGAAAGACCGTTTGTTGCGGTTGTGGCAGGCGCAAAGTATGACACAAAGATAGGCCCGCTTCATGCGATATATGAGAAAGTTGATTTTTTGATTTTGGGAGGCGTTATTTATAACGCATATCTCTGCGCCAGATACGGAATCTCCATTCAAGGCGTTTCTGACAAAGACATAGAGGCGGCTAAAGACCTTGTGAGTATGGATAAAGACCGTCAAAAAATTGTAGAACTCCCGTACATTGTTGAATCAGATACGATAGAGGGCAAGGTCGCCGGCAAATACCGCACCATTGCAGTAAAGGATTTTAAAAAAGGCAATAAGTACGGTTATATCCTTGATGTGGACCAGAGGTCATTCGAGGACAAAAGGGTTTCGGAAGTCATACTTAACGCAAAAACGATTTTTGTGAATGCAGTTATGGGCTTCACCCCGCATTTTACTGAAGGCTCTGAGGCTCTGGATAAGACAATTGACAAAAATGCCGCTGCATTAAAGATGTACGGCGGAGGCGACACGCTTCAGGAATTTAAAAGCCTTTGCCCCGGGCTTTACCTCTCTGTTTTGGATAACAGCCGGTATTACTTTTTCACCGGCGGAGGCACTGTGCTTACCGCTATTGAGCAGGGCAGCCCTTACGGGCTGAAACCTGTTCAGGCATTGATAGAAAACAAGGAAAAGTTCGGTGCAAGATAGAAAACTGCCATATTTCTTTTTAACCTCTGTGTTCTCCGTGGTGTTTCTTGCGCTTATGTCTTCTATTGCTTTTCCTTTTGAAGGTCCTCTGCAGATAAAGAACCAGTACCCTATAACACTTCATGCAAATCAGCCTTATCTGGAGACTGCTGATACTGAAAGTTCTTTTTCCGCAAGCCTTTCACATTCAAGCACATACACTGTTCAGAATTCGGCAAACTGGTCTTTTAACATGGACATGGAGATTACAGAGCTTAACTTGAGATATAAAAGGGACATAAAAGACCTTTTTGAAATCGGGCTGGAG
>JACQZD010000047.1 GCA_016207865.1 Nitrospirota bacterium | reverse complement strand
ATTCCGTAATCCCTCAAATCAGGCTTAAATCCAAGTTTAACATTTGCCTCAACCGTATCAAAACCGCCGTCCTGAAGTTCGTATGCCTTCAGTTTATTTGCAATGCCGATGCCCCGGCCTTCCTGCCTCATGTAAAGAAGCACGCCCTTGCCTGTTTTTTTAATTTTTTCCAGCGCCCTGTGAAGCTGTTCTCCGCAGTCGCACCTCCTTGAGCCGAACACATCGCCGGTAAGGCATTCCGAATGAACCCTGACAAGCACCTCATCCTCAGACTTTATCTCCCCTTTGATAAATGCCAGATGCACGGAACTGTCAAGGAGATTGCCGAAGGCAATGGCAGTTAAATCACCGCCGTACTTTGTAGGTATCTTAGTTGTTGCAAGCCTTGTCACAAGGGATTCACTCTGCATCCTGTATTTGATAAGGTCTTTAATGGTGACAATCTTCAGGTTGTGCTGCTGCGTAAATTTCATAAGCTGGGGCACCCTTGCCATGGTGCCGTCATCGTTCATTATTTCGCATATGACGCCTGCCGGATAAAGCCCTGCAAGCCGCGCAAGGTCCACCGAGCCCTCTGTCTGTCCCGCACGCTTAAGCACTCCGCCGGGCTGAGCCCTTAAAGGAAAAATGTGTCCGGGTCTTGCTATGTCATCAGGTTTAGTCTTTGGATTTATGGCCGTAAGAATAGTCTTGGCCCTGTCAGCGGCTGAAATGCCTGTCGTCACACCCTTCTTTGCCTCAATTGAGACCGTAAATGCAGTGCCGAAATGTGAGGTATTATTCTCCGACATCATCGGGAGCCTAAGTTCATTAACCCTTTCAGGCGTCAACGAAAGGCAGATAAGCCCCCTGCCGTATTTTGCCATGAAATTTATTGCCTGCGGGGTTATTTTGTCAGCGGCCATCGTGAGGTCGCCCTCATTCTCCCTGTCTTCATCGTCAACAAGGACCACCATTTTGCCCTTTTTGATGTCCCTTACAGCCTCTTCTATCGTATTGAATTTATGTTTTTCCATTTTCATCCTTCAGCACTCATCCCTCAGCCTTCATACTTCAACCTTTTCATTTAGACAAACCCCCCTTCCATCAACTTGCTCCTCAGCCCTGTGTTATTATCCCTGCCGGATAAATATTTTCCCACATATTTGCCCAGAATGTCAGACTCAAGATTTACCTTTTCGCCTACGCCTTTAAGCCCGAGGGTTGTAACATTAAGGGTGTGCGGGATTATTGCCGTTTTAAAGAAACTCTCAGTCACGTCAATTACCGTCAGGCTTATGCCGTCAACCGCAACAGAGCCTTTCTGCACAAGATACCGGAGAACAGCAGGCGGAGCGCCAAAGGTAAAATATGTGTATTCTCCGTCCTTTTTTTTATCCTTAATTAAGCCTACGCCGTCAACATGTCCGGTAACCATATGTCCCCCGAATCTGCCGGTCGGCATTAACGCCCTCTCAAGATTCACCTTATCATTGACTTTCAGCTCTCCAAGATTCGTATTCTTCAGCGTCTCAGGGGAGACGTCAAAAAAGAGTTCGGAGTCCACTCCCCCACTCCCTCCCTTATTAAGAGGGGGGGTAAATTCAGAAACCGTAAGGCAGACGCCGTTTACCGCTATGCTTTCTCCAAGCTGCACCTGGATCAGCAAGTCAGGTTTAAGACACAGCCTGACGCCGCTCCCTGCCTTCCTGACAGATGCAACCTTCCCCATACTTTCAATAATTCCCGTAAACATCAGCGGTCTCTCTTGCCGTCTGCGCCTGCATCAATGTAAAAAACAAATGTTCTTTTGTATACATCAAAAATATTAACCGTCTCTTCCCATGTCACCAGAATATAATATCCGCCATCTGCCTGAATAATAAGATCGCGCATCTTTAAAGGAATTTTGTACTGGTCTGCAAGATTTATAATCCTCTCCCTCATCTCATCAGGCCTCACGTCTGCTGCGCTCAGTTGAGCCAATTCCTCAACATCGCTTTTGAATATTTGGTAATGATAATGCGGGATTGCCAGTTTAATCCCTGAATAAACCGCCGCCCCGAACACCAGCAGATAAAAAAGTTTCTTTATCATAACCTACTTCGCCTTACGCTTTACTTACATATACGGTCTTGTTCTTTATTTCAATCTTATCTCCTCCAACGCCGACGACCCTTTTTATAAAGTACTTACAGTCATCTTTAAAAAGATACACCGGGTGGCCCTTGTCCATGACATTTTTAATCCTCTTCATGAAAGTTTTAGGGAAACTTTTGCAAGCTTCTTCGTTCTTAGGGAACTCAAAAACTATGATATCGCCTCTTTTAGGCTCTCTGACACTTAAAATTCTATCGTCCATAAAAGGTATTTTAGTGCCGAATATGAATTTATTTACAAGTATGTGGTCGCCTATGCTGAGCGTCGGTATCATGGAGCCTGACGGTATCTTAAACGCCTGCACCGCAAACGACCTTATCAGAAGCGCAAGGATAAGCGCCGTTACTATGGCCTCTATATATTCTCTAAGTTTTGATTTTTGTTTAGCCAATTTTATTAATTATCTCCTTTTCAAATATATTAAATCCTAATATCAACATCCAAATGACAAATCAATAACAAATGATTAAATGCCTGATTTTTTGGCATTTGAACTTTGGTATTTGATATTATCGCCTCCTATTTTACCTTAAGCACCGTAAGAAAAGCCTCCTGCGGTATTTCAATCTTTCCGACCTGTTTCATCCTGCGCTTGCCTTCCTTCTGTTTTTCAAGCAGCTTCCTTTTCCTTGTTATGTCGCCGCCATAGCATTTGGCAATGACATTCTTCCGCATTGCCTTTATGCTTTCTCTTGCTATTATCTTACTGCCGATAGCCGCCTGAATGACAACTTCATAAAGCTGCCTCGGTATGACTTCCCTCAATTTTTCAGCAAGCTGTCTGCCCTTAGGATACGCCCTCTCCTTATGGACAATCAGGGAAAGCGCGTCAACAGGCTCTCCGTTTAAAAGTATGTCCAGCTTAACAAGGCTGGACTCCTTGTAGCCTGCGAATTCATAATCCATTGAGGCATATCCGCTTGAAAATGATTTTAGTTTATCATAAAAGTCCCAGAGAATTTCATTTAAAGGCAGTTCATACGCCAGTATAATCCTGTCTTTCCCAAGATAATTGAATTCCTTCTGCACGCCCCTTTTATCCTGACACAGTTCCAGTATCTGCCCTACGTATTTCTCCGGCACAAAGATCATCGCCTTTACAAAAGGCTCTTCAATCATTTCATATCTCTCCGGCAGTTTTGCCGGGCTGTCAACAAACACCACCCCGCCGTCCGCTTTTGTAACCCTGTAAATTACCGTAGGCGCCGTATTTACAAGTGTAAGTTCAAATTCCCTTTCAAGCCTTTCTTTTATAATCTCCATGTGCAGAAGTCCCAAAAATCCGCATCTGAAACCAAAACCCAATGCAACGGATGTCTCGGGTTCAAAGCTGAATGAAGAGTCATTAAGACGCAGTTTTTCCAGCGCATCCTTCAGCTCCCCGTAGCGCGTAGCGTCTGCGGGATAAAGCCCGCAAAAGACCATCGGCTTTATCTCCATGTAGCCGGGGCACGGCTCAGCCGCAGGATTCACTGCATCGGTAATGGTATCGCCTATTTTTGAATCGGAAACATTTCTTATCCCTCCGATTATATAACCGACCTCTCCTGCCTTGAGGCTTTCAACAGGCTTTCTGTGAGGCAAAAAAACTCCGACCTCACCCACTTCATATACCTTTTGAGAACTCATAAGCATAATCTTTGCCCCGGGTTTCACTTCACCGTCAAAAAGCCTCACAAGGATTACCACGCCTTTGTAGTTGTCAAACCATGAATCAAACATCAACGCCTTCAGCGGTTTATTCCTGCTGCCTTTAGGCGGAGGGACTTTCCGCACAATCGCCTCCAGAATTTCCCTCACTCCGGTCCCTTCCTTTGCAGAGGCGGAAATGGCGTCAGCGCAATCAATGCCTACCGACTCCTCTATCTGCGCCCGGACCTTTTCAGGCTCTGCGTTAGGCAGGTCAATCTTATTGATCACAGGGATTATCTCAAGATTATGCGAGCTTGCGAGATAGGCGTTTGCAAGGGTCTGCGCCTCCACACCCTGAGTCGCATCAACTATTAACAACGCGCCTTCGCACGAGGCAAGACTGCGGGATACTTCATAGGAGAAATCAACGTGCCCCGGGGTGTCAATCAGGTTCAGGATATAGTCTTTTCCGTCCAGCGCGGTATAATTCAGCCTGACCGCATGCGCCTTGATTGTTATGCCCCTTTCACGCTCAAGGTCCATAGAATCCAGCACCTGTTCGGACATTTCACGTTTTGAAAGTGCGCCGGTCAGCTCCAGTATCCTGTCTGCAAGTGTGGATTTGCCGTGGTCTATGTGGGCAATGATTGAAAAATTTCTTATGTTGCTCTCAGCCATAACGCTAAATCAAAAATGTTCCGTCATTCCGTGCCTGACACGGAATCCAGGCCATATCCTCTGGATTCCTGCTTTCGCAGGAATGACAAGGTACAATAAGCATAGGACATTAATATTACAGGCATCATTAGTTCTCACTTCTTACTTGCAGTTTTAAACACAAGCCCCGCGGCGCCGATTGAGCCGCTGCCTTCCTGAAATGTGGTCTTCAATATCTCAACATTCTGCGAAAGCGGCTCCAGCGCCCTTTTGAAAACCTCGGTCCTCAGCTCTTCAATAAACAAGTCCCATGAACCGATAAGCCCGCCGCCGAGGATGATTGCATCAGGGCTGAAAATATTTATCAGGCTGGCAATGCCTATGCCCAGATACCTCCCGGTTTCTCTGAAAATATCACGGCTCAGGTTGTCTCCTTCAAGCGCGGTCTTGTATACGTGCTCAGGCGTCATCTTATAGAAATTGCCTTCGCAACAGTCCCTTAATATGCTCTTGGCGCCTTCCTCAAGCAGTGTAATTACCCTGTTCACAATAGCCCTGCCTGAGACATATGCTTCAAGACATCCGAAACTGCCGCAGGTGCAGAAGCGCCCCGACGAGTCCGGATTAATAACCATGTGACCCACCTCCATCGGACCCTCAAAGAGCTCGCCTTTGTAAATTAAACCGCCGCCTAATCCGGTGCCGAGGGTCAATACCACAAAGGTATTAAAATCCCTTCCCGTGCCAATCCATTTTTCACCATAGGCGTACGCATTAGCGTCATTTTCAACCACAACAGGCAGGGAGAATTCCTTTTCAAATATTTCCCTTACCGGAGAATTGTTAAGCCCTGCAATATTCGGCGACTCCAGCACTACACCGCGCTTCCTGTCAATTATGCCGGCAATCCCGAAACCGATGCCAACCACACCGGGCTTTATAAACTTTCTTACATTATCCGCGACCCTCTGGATAATATCATTTGAATTGGTGGGTTCTGTGAATTTTTCCAGCACCTCGCCTTTTTCCGAGACGCAGGCAATTTTTATGTTCGTGCCGCCGATGTCAATGCCGATAGCAGTTTTCATAAGCCTTTCATCTGTTTAAGATTTTTGTGTAAATTTTATGTATTGTCTTAAGAAGTCCTTCTTAAGACAATTAAATGGATGCGTCCCTGCCAAGTGTTTTAAGGGGTCATAAATATTATCACAAAACATTGAGATACTGCAAATCAGGCGCAATGAAAAAACTAAAGTGATTCTATTATTTTCCTTGCCGCTTCCGATACGTTCAGTTTCTTAATTTCCTTGGTCCTTCTTGATTTAAATTCAACAACGCCGTCTTTAAGTCCCTTCTCGCCGACTATTACCTGCCAGGGTATTCCTATTAGGTCTGCATCCTTAAATTTTACTCCCGGACTGACCTGCCTGTCGTCCAAAAAGATTTCAATCCTTTCTTTCCCAAGCTCCCTGCATAATGATTCCGCTGTGCGCTTAACATCCGTGTTGTTCATATCAAGCGAAATAATCTCCACATCAAAAGGCGCAATGCTTTTAGGCCAGATAATCCCGTCTTTGTCATTGTTTTGCTCAATGACCGCCGCCGCAATCCTTGCAGGGCCTATCCCGTAACTGCCCATGACCATCGGCATTTCCCTGCCTTTTTCATCAAGATAAAAGGCCTTAAGAGGCACTGAATATTTGGTCCCGAGCTTAAATATATTGCAGATTTCAATTACCTTTTCTGTTTTCAGCGGCGCCGAGCATTTAGGACATGCACTGCCTTTTTCAATCTCCCTGTTTGCCGCGTAACCGCAGGTCTGGCACAAAGCTATCTCGTCTTCGCCGACAGGGCTCGGCGCCATAAACTCATGCGCCGTGGCGCCTCCCATCATGCCGGGGTCGCTCTGCACCTGAT